>NZ_PJDK01000009.1:0-105869 GCF_002837615.1 Klebsiella sp. X1-16S-Nf21 | reverse complement strand
GCTTTTCAGCTGCCGCGAGCGGCTGCGCATCGCCATCAGCACCAGCGGCAAAGTGGAGCCAATACCGCCGATCAGCAGGTAAAAATCCCAGAACCCCTGCAGATAAATATGCGGCAGCGTTGGCGAACCCGCCGCCAGCGCCTGCTGATTTTCAAACAGATAGGTCATCCAGAAGGGGTTCATGATCCCGGTGATGATCAGCGCGCCGTGGATACCGATAAACCAGAGTAAGTTACAGATAAATAAAGAGATCAGTACCGCCATCAGCGTGTCGGACGCCAGCACCAGCGGCCGCACCGCTTCGCTGATCAACTCCGGTACGATGCGTCCGGTGGTCTGCAGCAGTATGGCATTCATCACGCTTATCGACAGCATCACCACCAGCAGCGGGATCAGCAGTTGAAAGCCATTGCGGGTCATCAGCGGCACTTCATCAGGCAAGCGAATACACCAGCCTTTTTTGTAGAAAAAGCGAATTATCTCAATGGAATAGGTGCTGGATATCAGAGCGGTAAATATCCCCATACCGCCGAGATAAACATTGCTCACCGCAGTCTCGCGAAAGCCGATAAACAGCAGAAAAGCCAGACACCCGGTTAAACCGCAGAGCCGTTCCGGCAGACGGTACTGCTTGGCGAGACTGGCGCTGGCGCCGAAGGCGACAATCAGCGCCACCAGGCCAATGGTTAGCTGAAAGGTCGGCAGCAGGATAGGCCGCAGTAGCAAATAGACCTGGCCGAAACGCGAGGCGCCGTCGATGGAAACGGGCGGAAACAAAATGGGCACCAACAGGCTGCCAACAATCACAAAGGGCATCGCCAGCGCAAAGCTATCGCGCATCGCCGTAATGTGGTTGTTGCGCGTCAGAACATTCGCCAGCGGCGCCAGCCGCTGCTCGATGATGTCCACGGCCACATTCATTAACTGAATGTTCATACTCCTACCTTTGCGAATGGTTGTCTCGCCGGGATGATCGCCCACAACACCGGAAAGTGAAAGCCTGCCATAGGTGATCATGGTCACAATTAATAAATCCACAAACGGAAAGCGCTTTCCGTAATGCATCCATTTTGACTATAGTCCGCTCATCCAACCTCATCAGGAGCGGTACTTATGAAAAAAATTATGTTGTGTTGTTCGGCAGGCATGTCCACCAGCCTGCTGATGAAAAAAATGATTGCCGAAGCCGAACAGCGGGGCCTGCCGGTAGAGATCAATGCCTATGGCGTAGCGGAGTTCGCCGAACAGGTTGGCCATTATCAGGTGGTGCTGCTGGGGCCGCAGGTGAAATACATGCAGCAGGATCTGCAAAAACAGGCGGATAAATACGGTATCCGCGTCGAACCCATCAATATGATGGACTACGGCATGCAAAAAGGCGCCGCGGTCCTTGATTTCGCCCTTTCCCTCATTGAAAACAAGAACTAAGGAAAGAACATGAGCTCTCTGTACGCTAAACTGATCGATGTGATCGAACGGCAGATCACGCCTATGGCGGGGGCGATCGGCCAGCAAAAATACGTCACCTCGATCCGCGACGGTTTTATTACCGCCCTGCCCTTTATGATCGTAGGCTCGTTTTTGCTGGTATTTATCTTTCCGCCGTTTTCTCCGGATACGACGTGGGGCTTTGCCCGCGCCTGGCTGCAATTTTCGCTCGATCATCGCGATGCGCTGATGCTGCCGTTCAACTTCAGCATGGGGGTGATGACCCTGTTCATTGCCGTCGGGATCGCCGCCAGCCTCGCCAAGCACCATCACCTGGACTCGCTGACCGCCGGGATGCTGTCGCTGATGTCGTTTCTGCTGGTGGCCGCGCCGCTGAAAGATGGCCAGATCTCTACGGCCTACTTCTCCGGCCAGGGGATCTTCACCGCCATTCTGGTGGCCATCTATTCCACCGAGCTGTACGCCTTCCTCAAGCGGCATAACATCACCATTCGCCTGCCGCCGGAAGTGCCTGCCGGGGTGGCGCGCTCGTTCGAGATCCTGATCCCGGTGCTGGCGATCATTCTGACGCTGCATCCGCTGAACCTGTTTATCGAGGCTCAGCTGGGGATGATCATTCCGGAAGCGATCATGTCGCTGGTCAAACCCCTGGTCGCGGCTTCCGATACGCTGCCGGCCATTCTGTTGTCAGTGCTGGTCTGTCAGGTACTGTGGTTCGCCGGGATCCACGGCGCGCTGATCGTCACCGGGATCATGAACCCGTTCTGGATGGCCAACCTGTCGGTCAATCAGGCGGCCATGGCGGCAGGTACCGCTATCCCGCACATCTATGTCCAGGGCTTCTGGGATCACTATCTGCTGATCGGCGGCGTCGGCTCCACCCTACCGCTGGCGCTGATGCTGCTGCGCAGCAAGGCCGTGCATCTGCGGACGATTGGCCGGATGGGGGTCGTGCCGGGGGTATTCAATATTAACGAACCGATCCTCTTCGGCGCGCCGATCATCATGAACCCACTGTTTTTCCTGCCGTTCGTGCTGGTGCCGATGGTCAACGCGACCCTGGCGTACTTTGCGCTGAAGCTGGATCTCGTCAGCCGCGTAGTATCGATGACGCCGTGGACAACGCCGGCGCCCATCGGCGCCTCGTGGGCGGCGAACTGGAGCTTTAGCCCGGTGATCCTGTGCCTCATTTGTATGGCCACCTCCATGGTGATGTACCTGCCATTTCTCAAAGCTTACGAAAAACAGCTGCTGGCCCAGGAGCGTGAAAACGCCGTCGGCCAGGCTGACAACGCGGCGCAAACCGCTTAACGCTAACGATTCAGAGGATAATCATGGAATTAGAAGAACAGGTGATGGGGATCATCATCAACGCCGGCCAGTCACGTAGTCTGTGCTACGAAGCGCTGCACGCCGCTAAAGCGGGTGATTTCGCCACCGCCGACGCCAAAATGCAGGAAGCGGCGCACTATTCCCGCGAAGCTCACCTTGTACAGACCCAGCTTATCGAAGCTGACGAAGGCGAGGGAAAAACCAAAATGACGCTGGTAATGGTCCATGCTCAGGATCACCTGATGACCTCCATTCTGGCGAAAGAGCTGATTGCCGAACTGATTGCGATTTACCGCGCGCAACCACTTCACGCCTAGCGCGTTCCCCGGCCAGGCGCGCTGGCCGGGTCTGATTCCCCGAGGTCACTATGTTACATCTTGGAATAGATATTGGCGGCACCAAAATGGAAGCCGTACTGCTGGACCCGGCGGGCGAATGCGTCCAGCGCCTGCGCCGGCCGACCCACAAAGAGAGCTATGACGCCTTTATGCGTCAGCTGCTGACCCTGATTGCCGATATTCGCGCGGTCAGCCCGCAGCCGTTCACCCTGGGGATCGGCCTGCCCGGGGCTATCGATCCGCAAAGCGGACGCATTAAAAACTGCAACTGCCTGGTGCTCAACGGTCACGATCTGCGCCGGGATATCATGCAGCAGCTTGGCCAGCCGGTGTGGATGGCAAACGATGCCGACTGCTTCACCCTTTCGGAGGCGGTAGATGGCGCCGGCGCCGGGGCCTCCACCGTCTTCGGGGTGATTATCGGTACCGGCTGCGGCGGGGGGATCGCCGTTCATCAACAACTGCTCAGCGGCCCCAACGCTATCGCCGGGGAGTGGGGGCATAATCCGCTGCCGGGCTATACTCCTGAGCGCGATGGTCCGCCGCAGCCCTGCTACTGCGGCAAAACGAACTGCATCGAAAGCTTTCTCTCCGGCACCGGCTTCGCCCGCCGCTATGGGGAACAAGCCCGTGCGGAAGCCATTGTCGCCGCGGCGCAAAACGGCGATCCGCGCGCGCTGGCCCACTGGCGACACTTTATCGATGCCTTTGCCCGTAGCCTGGCGTCGGTGATCAATATTCTCGACCCGCAGGTGATTGTGCTGGGCGGCGGTCTGTCCAACGTCAGCCAGATCTATCGCGATCTGCCTGCCGCCATCGTGCCGTGGATCTTCTCCGACACCTGCCGCACGCAGATCAAACCGGCCCGCTTCGGCGACGCCAGCGGCGTGCGCGGCGCGGCCTGGCTGCCCCGTCTGCCCGGCGCCGCGGACGGGCAGCGGTAGACACTTTTTTCAGCAGGTATGTTAAGCTAGGCGAAAATGTTCAGACAGAAAAAGCCATGCCAACGATTGATGATGTTTCAAGATTAGCGAATGTCTCAAGAGCGACGGTTTCCCGCGTGCTGACCGGCACCCGGGGCGTGCGCGAAGAGAGCCGGGAAGCTGTGCTGCGGGCCGTTGAAGAACTCAACTATCGCCCTAGCTTTGCCGCGCAAAACCTCGCCAGTCAGACATCCAGCCACGTTGGTCTGGTGATTTCCGCGCAGGACGAAAGCCACGGCGCGCGTCTGCTGCCGCTGCTCTCTCAGGCGCTGAAAGGGCTGAATAAAAGCCTGCTGGTCCAGTATGTCAGCGATCCGGTAGAGCAGGCGGCGGTGATCGACGATCTGCAGCGCCAGTGCGTGGCGGTGGTGGTGCTGGGCGCCGTTGCCGCCGACGCGCCGCGCAACGTTATCGCCTTTGACCGCTTCGGCGTCGCCGGGAGCAACAGCCAGGGCTACGACTTCGCCTTCGCCACCGAAAGCGCCTGCCGCTATGTGATTGGCAAGGGACACCGCAACATCGCCCTGCTGATGGACAGCGATAGCGACGATGCCAGCCGTCAGATGCTGGAAGGCTACCGCAACGTCCTGCAAAACTACTCCATTCCTTTTAACCGCCAGCTGGTGCTGACGGCCAACGATGATGTCGAGCAGGCGCTGCTGACCTTAATTAACAGCTTCAGTAAATACTCAGTCATTATCGTTAAACGCGACCGCTACGCGGCTGAGGCGATGCGTCTGTTACGCGAATTCACCATCGCCGTCCCGCAGGAGGTCTCCCTGTTGAGCCTTGAGGATTCCCCGCTCGCCTCGCTGCTCTACCCGCCGCTGACCTGCATCTCCTGGCCACTGGAGGCGCTGCTGGATAACTGTATTCAGCGTATTCGCAGCCTGATTGACGACCGGCCAACCTTCACCGCCGAGGGCCGCTCGCTGGCTGGCCGCCTGATCCCGCGCCAGTCGGTCGCCGATATCTCTTGATCTTCGCCCGGTTCGCGCCGGGCCAGCCTTATCTCCCCCTTTCTTGTCGCTTTCGTTTCCCGGCTCATTATTACCCACGCATGCAAATAAGAATTATTTTCATTTGTAAATAGCTTGTGCTATATAACATAGCAATGGCTATAAACGCTGGGAAATTAACCACACCATTGCGAGGGATCCTATGCTACACCTGACACCGCTGAAATCATTGCTGCTGGCCAGCGCGCTGGCTCTGCTGGCCGCGACGCCGGCCACCGCGCAGGAGAAATTCAGGGTTATCACTACCTTCACGGTTATCGCCGATATGGCGCAGAACGTGGCCGGCGACGCCGCCGTCGTCAGCTCCATCACTAAACCGGGCGCGGAGATCCATGATTACCAGCCCACGCCCGGCGATATCAAACGCGCGCAGGGGGCGCAGCTGATCCTCAGCAATGGGCTTAATCTCGAGCGGTGGTTTGCCCGTTTTTATCAGCACTTACAGGGCGTTCCGGAGGTGGTAGTCAGCGAGGGGATCCAGCCGATGGGCATCAGCGCGGGCCCCTATAGCGGGAAGCCCAATCCCCATGCCTGGATGTCGGCAGATAACGCCTTGATCTATGTCGATAACATTCGCGATGCGCTGGTGAAGTACGATCCGCCTCAGGCCGACACCTATCGCCGTAACGCCGAGGCCTATAAGGAGAAGATCCGCCAGACGATGGCGCCGCTGCAGGCCAGACTGGCGCAGCTGCCGGCGGATAAGCGCTGGCTGGTCACCAGCGAGGGGGCCTTCTCCTATCTGGCCCACGACTATGGTCTGCGCGAACTGTATCTGTGGCCGATCAATGCCGACCAGCAGGGCACCCCGCAACAGGTGCGCAAGGTTATCGACATCATGAAGAAAGAACGCATCCCGACCATCTTCAGCGAAAGCACCATCTCCGATAAACCGGCGCGTCAGGTGGCGCGCGAAGCCGGGGCCCACTACGGCGGCGTGCTGTATGTCGATTCGCTGAGCGCCGCCGACGGCCCGGTGCCGACCTGGCTCGACCTGCTGCGCGTCACCACCGAAACCATCGTCAACGGTATCCAGGACGGGATGAGGAAGCAGCCATGAATGCAGCGCAAGCGGGACTGTATGTCGACCAGCTCACCGTCACCTGGCGCAACGGCCACACTGCCCTGCGCGACGCCTCGTTCAGCGTACCGCGCGGCTCCATTGCCGCACTGGTGGGCGTTAACGGCTCGGGTAAATCCACACTGTTTAAAGCGCTGATGGGCTTTGTGCGCGTCGGCCACGGCGAGATCGCCATACTCGGCCAGCCGGTCAACCGCGCGCTGCGCCAGAACCTGGTCGCCTATGTCCCGCAGTCGGAAGAGGTGGACTGGTCCTTCCCGGTGCTGGTGGAGGATGTGGTGATGATGGGCCGCTACGGCCATATGGGCTGGCTGCGGCGGGCAAAGCCGCGCGATCGCGAGATTGTCGATGCCGCGCTGGCCCGCGTGGGCATGAGCGAGTTCCGCCATCGGCAGATTGGCGAGCTCTCCGGCGGGCAGAAAAAGCGCGTTTTCCTTGCCCGCGCTATCGCTCAGCAGGGTCAGGTGATCCTGCTGGATGAGCCTTTTACCGGCGTCGATGTGCAGACCGAAGCGCGGATCATCAGCCTGCTGCGCGAGCTCCGCGATGAGGGCTGTACCATGCTGGTCTCCACCCACAACCTCGGGTCAGTGAGCGAATTTTGTGATTACACGGTGATGGTGAAAGGCACCGTGCTGGCCAGCGGCCCGACAGAAACCACCTTCACCGCCGAGAATCTGGAGCGGGCTTTCAGCGGCGTGCTGCGCCACGTCGCGCTCACCGGCGGGGAAGCGCAGGTTATCACCGATGACGAGCGGCCGTTTATCAGCCGGCGCGCGGCAGGAGGCCCACGATGAGCTGGCTGCTGGAGCCGTTTGGCTATCACTATATGATCAATGCGATGTGGGTGTCGGCGCTGGTAGGCGGCGTCTGTGCGTTTCTCTCCTGCTACCTGATGCTGAAGGGCTGGTCGCTGATTGGCGACGCCCTCTCCCACTCGATTGTGCCCGGCGTCGCCGGGGCCTATATGCTCGGCCTGCCTTTCGCGCTCGGCGCGTTTCTCTCCGGCGGCCTGGCGGCGGGCAGCATGCTGTTTTTGCAGCAGCGCTCGCGGCTGAAAGAGGATGCCATTATTGGCCTGATCTTCTCCTCCTTCTTCGGGATCGGGCTGTTTATGGTGTCGCTGAATCCGACGTCGGTGAATATCCAGACCATTATCCTCGGCAATATTCTGGCCATCGCCCCGGAGGATATTATCCAGCTGGCGGCGATCGGCTTTATCTCGATGGCGATCCTGCTGCTGAAGTGGAAAGATCTGATGGTGACCTTCTTTGATGAAAACCATGCCCGCTCGATTGGCCTGAACACCCGCGGCCTGAAGCTGCTGTTCTTTACCCTGCTGGCCGCCTGCACCGTGGCGGCGCTGCAGACCGTCGGCGCCTTTCTGGTCATCTGCCTGGTGGTGACTCCCGGGGCCACCGCGTGGCTGTTAACCGACCGCTTTCCGCGCCTGCTGGCCATCGCCGTGGCTATCGGCAGTCTGACCAGTTTCTTCGGCGCCTGGCTCAGCTACTATCTCGACGGCGCCACCGGCGGCATTATCGTGGTCGCGCAAACGCTGTTGTTCCTCATCACCTTTATCTTCGCGCCGAAGCACGGCCTGCTGGCCAGCCGCCGCCGTGCCAGGGAGGCCGCATGCTGAACCTGTTCCTGGCCCCGTTCCAGTTTCCTTTTATGGTCAATGCGATAGCGGTATCGATCATCGTGGCCGTGCCCTGCGCGCTACTGTCGGTTTTTCTGGTGCTCAAAGGCTGGGCGCTGATGGGCGACGCCATGAGCCACGCGGTCTTTCCGGGCGTGGTGCTGGCCTACATTATCGGCATCCCCTTCGCCATCGGCGCGTTTATCGCCGGGCTGCTGTGCGCCGTGACGACCGGTTTTCTCGACGATAACAGCCGACTCAAGCGCGATACCATCATGGGGATTGTCTTCTCCGGCATGTTTGGCGCCGGGCTGGTGCTGTATGTAGCGATCCAGTCCGATGTTCATCTCGACCATATCCTGTTCGGCGACATGCTGGGGATATCCCTTCGCGATATTGGACAAACGGCGGCTATCGCGCTGGTGATTGCGCTGATTATCGGTCTCAAATGGCGGGATTTTTTGCTGCACGCCTTTGACCCGACGCAGGCCAAAGCCAGCGGCCTGCGCGGCGGGCTATTGCACTACGGCCTGCTGTGCATGATCGCCCTGACCATCGTCGCGACGCTGCAGTCGGTGGGGATTATTCTGTCGATTTCGCTGCTGATTGCTCCCGGGGCGATCGCGCTCCTGCTGGTGCGGCGCTTTATCCACGCCCTGCTGCTGGCGGTAGCGGTGGCCATCGGCTGCTCGGCGGGAGGGGTGTGGCTGGCGTTTTATCTCGACAGCGCGCCGGCGCCGACTATCGTGGTGCTGTTTTCCGCGCTGTTTGTGGTCGCCTTTGTGGCAAGCACGATCCGCGATAGTCAGAAACAGAGGGCTTCAGCAACCATCCCCGGTGGCGGCTAATGCCTTACCGGGGCCGACTTGTCGCCCGGCTACGCGCCGCGCTGACCAGGGAAAGGCCGCTATTTTTTCGGTCGGTATTTTTCCGGTAGCGCCGGCACCGGGCGCCTGTCGTCCAGCAGATGGCGAATAGTGAGGATCGGGTGGCGCCAGAGCATTCGCGGCCCGGCCCAGCGCATAATCTGCTTCATCTCTTCGCGCTTCGCCGGCTGGTAGCAATGCACCGGACACTGCTTGCAGGCTGGTTTATTCTCGCCAAACACGCACTTATCAAGGCGCTTGTCGGCGTAGGCGTTCAGCGCCTGATAGTGCGCATTATCGGCCAGCGCCCCGGGACAGCGCCGCTGGTAGAGGGCAATCATCCGCTGAATCGTCATCTTTTCCCGTTCGATACGCTTCCCCATCTCCCCGCCTTTCGCCTGTTATTAAGATGCATATATTATACACCTTAACGTTCGTGCCCGACCAGCCTCACTGCTTGAGATGCTGGATCAACTGCAGGGCTGCCCCGGACAGAACCCCGAAATGGCTATAGGCATAGAAATCGCGGATAAAAACGCTGCCCTCGAGTTCGAACGGACGCAGCAGGCCCAGCGCTTCCTCGTGCCGGTAAACCGGGGCCGGCATCGACGTTAACAGATCGCTCTCGCACAGAAAGGCCTTAATGGCCGAGGAGGACGCGCACTCAATCACCGGCTGCGGACAGGGTAGCTGATGGGCACGAAAGATATCCTCAAGGATGTTCATCGGGGTACTTAACGGCGGCGGCATGATCCACGGATAGTCCAGCATCTCCTCGAGGGATAAGTTCGCCGCCTGATGTAGCGGGTGGTACTGCCTGGCGACGATGCAGATCCGGTCCTGCCAGTTAATTTTACCGCGCACCACGATTTTCTCATCATGCGGTAAGGGGCCGCAGAGGGCGATATCGATGTCGTGCATCCGCAGGAGTTTAAAGAGCTCGGAGTCAATGCGGTCGACGATCCGCAGATGGATCCGGGGATGTCGCTGATGGAAAGCTGCCAGCTTATCGATGAAATGGCTGGTCAGCAGGCTGGAAACACAGCCAATCCGCAGGATACCTTTCCCGGCGCCGCGGATGAGCGCAATCTCCTCGCGGGCCTTTTGTTCGGTATTCAGCATCGTCAGCGCATAGGGTAAAAAGGCGCTGCCATATTCGCTCAACGCCATACCGTGTTTGTGTCTTTCGAATAAGGTCGCGCTCAGGTCCGCTTCCAGGCTCAATAACAGCCGGCTCAGTCCCGACTGAGTGATCCCCATCTTCTCCGCGGCCAGGGTCATATTGCCTTCGTGAGCGACAGTAATAAAAGCCTGAATCTGCTTAAATTTCATTGGCATGATATTTACTCATTGAACAAACGGTTTTTACATTTCCCTTGCGGCCTGTTTTAGCGAATAAATGTCGCTATCAATACGCTCAAAAATAGCTACCGCGCATCAGGAAAAACGGATTTATTAACCTCATCACGCACGGCAAAAACGAATTGCGGACCCGAAGATAATTTATAACGAGAATATATCACCATGACACAGAACAATATTCTATTAATTTCAGGCGCTATATTACCGGTCATCATTACCGTCATCATCGGCTATATTAGCGGTAAACGAAAAGACTTTAACTGGCAGCAGGCAGGAGACATCAATAAAATTGTGATGCTCTATGCATTACCGCTAAGTATTTTCAGCAATATGGTGATGACGCCGCGACACATCGTCATGACCATGGGCCCGGTTGCGGTGGCCATTATCCTCGCGCTGATTCTGAGCTTCGTCATTCCCTTACTGGTCGCCCGCTATCTGTTCCGACGCGACCTCGCCCTCAGTACGCTGCAGGCGCTGGCCATCGGCTCGCCGGCGGTTCCTTTCATCGGCACCTCGGTGCTGGCCTTTTTATTTGGCACCGTCAGCGCGTCGCTGATCACGGTGTCCAGCATCACGCAAAATGTCTTCCAGCTGCCGCTGGTGATGATTCTGATGTCGGTCGCCACTGGCGATAAAAACCAGCATATCTCCTTTGGCACACGGGTGATAAACGCCATTAAACAACCTGTGGTCTGGTCACCGGTGATCGCCCTGATCATCGTGCTGGCGGATATCCATATTCCGCAGACTATCTCGATGTCGCTGGGTCTGCTGGGTAAAGCCTCTGGCGGGCTGGCGCTGTTTGCCGCCGGGATCGTGCTCTATACACGCAGCATTGTTATCACCACCGCTACCATTATCACCGTTATCGCCCGCAATATTTTGGTGCCCGGCGCCTGCTATCTCCTATTATTAAAAATGGGCTTCAGCATGGAGCAAATAAAGGAAGTCGTATTGACGATGGCTATCCCGGTAGGCTCCATCGCGATAATTATTGCCATGCAGTATAAAACCGGCGAGCAGGAAATGGCCTCGACGATGGCGCTGAGTATTATTGCCTCCATCATTACGATGGGCGGATTTATTTTCTTAACCTTTTAATTACCGCGATTACACCGCGTGAATACGGAGAGAATATGGCATCTATCACATTATCGGCTGCTGAACTGTTACTGCATCGGCTACAGGCGCTGGACGTGGCATATATTTTTATTAACTCGGGCACCGATTATCCGCCGGTTGTTGAAGCCTGGGCAAAGGCCCGGGCGACCGGGCAAAAGGTACCCGAGCTGGTGATCTGCCCGCATGAAAACGCCGCCATCGGCATGGCGCACGGCTACTACCTCGGCACTGGCAAGGTGCAGGCGGTAATGGTTCATACCAACGTCGGGTTAGCCAACGCCGCCTGCGGTGTCATCAATCTGGCGAACAGCAATATCCCGGTGCTGATTTTTGGTGGTCGCACGCCGATTAGCGAACATTCCCACTTCGGCTGCCGCAATACGCCGATTGGCTACGGCCAGGAGATGCGCGACCAGGCGGCGCTGATCCGTGAATCCGTGAAGTGGGATTTTGAACTGCGGCTGGCCGATCAGATCGGCGAGCATGTTGACCGGGCCTGGGCGATTGCCAGCTCCCTGCCGAAAGGGCCGGTCTACCTGAGCTTACCGCGCGAGCCATTGTGCGAGACCTTTGCCATTGATGAGGCCGCGCTGCAGGCCGGTCCTTCGCAGCAGCCGGTCCGCTATGCGCCAGTCCGGGAAGATATCGCCCGGGCCGCCGAGGCAATCGCCTGCGCCAGGCATCCCGTCATCTTCGCCCAGCGCGGCGCCCGAACGGCGGGTGGCTTTGCGCGACTTAATAGCCTGGTGCGCGAATGGGCAATCCCATTGGTGGAATACTGGGGTACCGAGGTGACCCTGAGCGCCGATAACCCACTGCTCGCCGGGGCTGATCCCAGCGCCTGGCTCGCCGACGCCGATGTGATTCTGGTGGTCGACTCGCAGGCGCCATGGATGATCGCCGAGGGCGACTGTCGCCAGGACTGCACCGTGATCCAGATGGGCCCCGATCCGCTCTTCTCCCGCTACCCGGTACGTGGCTATCGCGCGGACATCAACCTGGCGGGCGAGACCGATGAAGTCTTCAGCCTGCTGGAAGAGGCGCTGCGCCCGCTGCAGGCCGCCCGCCAGCAACATGTGGCGGAGCGGGCGGCATATACGCAGAACCGCATCCAGCAACAGAAAAACCAGCGCGACGCGCTTCTCCATGCCAGCCAGACCGGGGCCATTACCAAACCCTGGCTCAGCTACTGCCTCGGTCATCTGGCGAATCAACACCGTGGCCGGATCGTTTCTGAACTGACCACGCTGCCGCAGTTTGCCGGACTGATCCATGCCGAGAGCTATTACCAGGAAGCGCTGGCCGGCGGCCTGGGCGAAGCCCTGCCTATCGCGCTGGGGCTGCAGCTTGCGCGCCGGGAAGAGCTGATTATTGCCGCCGTCGGCGACGGGTCGTACCTGTTCGCCAACCCTGCGGTCTGCCACCATATTGCGGAGGTAATGAAGCTCCCTGTCCTCGTCGTGGTCGGAAATAACGGCGGATGGGGCGCCGTCGCGGGCGGCACCAAAGCGCTCTACCCGGACGGCTACGCAGCCCGCGCGGAGACCATTCCGGCCACCGCCTTTACCACCTCGCCGGATTTCGCCGCGATCGCCGCCTCCAGCCGCGCGGCGGCCCTGTCGGTTTCCCGGGCCGAGGATCTCCCCGGCGTGCTGGAAGAAGCGGTCACCCTCATACGCCCCCGCCGACAAAGCGTGCTGGTTGACGTGCAGTTAGCCCGCTAACGGCTTCTCCTCCGGGCGCTTGTCGCCCGGAGGGGGTTGTCACCCTTTCTGCTCATCTTTATCCACATGGCCCAGCGGCTTCTCCGGGAAACAGACATCGCGCACCCGGCGTTTCAGCTCGGCCGCATCCGGAAAACCGCCATCCTGCTTGCGCTCCCAGATCTGCTGACCGCCGACATCGATCGTGAAGATCCCGCCGGTCCCCGGCACCAGCGTCACTGAGGCGATGTCGGTGCTGAAGGTATGTAACAGCTCCTGCGCCATCCAGCTGGCGCGCAGCATCCAGTTGCACTGGGAACAGTAGGTGATGGTGATGGCCGCTTTTGAGTTCATCGTCGTCTCGCTAAGTCTGAAAGGGCAAATTGTAAACAAAGTGCAGTTTAAATGAAGAACACATGATTATTTTGTTGCAAACGATAATACCTATCATTACCATTCGCAATCAATAAATGGAGTAAGACCCCATCCGCAACGGAAAAGACGGAGCAACCTGCAACTCTGGAAGTAACGCGTGAGCCGATACTAATAACGATCAAGGCGTGGCGACTATGTACAAATCGACTCCGTCAGCAGCATGGTGTAAAAAACGCCTGCTGGTGACCTCTTTGCTTGCAGCAATTTATCAGACTTCTGCCATCGCAGCAGACACTTCCGCCGTTAGCGGCGAGGCGGTGGATGACACCTCGGAACAAATGACCGTTACCGCTCCCGCACCGGTGCAGAAAGCCGGTAGTGAGCACAGCATCAGCGCCCGGGAGCTGGAGGATAAAGGCGCTAACGATTTTGGCTCTATCATGCGCTATGAGCCGCTCATCAGCGCCACCGGGGCCAGCGGCGGCTCCGGCAACGGCAAAAGCGGCTTCGACCGCGGAGGCTACACCGGCTACAACATCCGCGGCATGGAGAGCAACCGCGTCGGCATCGACGTGGACGGTATTGCCCAACCCAACGCCACCGGCCGCGGCTACGTCGGCCGCGCCGGGCTCAACACCTTCGGCATTGGCCGCGATTATATCGACCCGTATATGTACGGCAGCGTGGATATCCAGTCCGGCGCCACCTCGACGGAAACGGCCAACAGCGCTATCGGGGGAAATGTCTCCTTCCGCCCGAAATCGGCAGATGATTACCTGCGCCCGGGCAAGACCAGCGCCTTCGGCTACCGCAGCGGTTACGACTCTGCGGATCGCAGCTGGCACAACGGGGTGACCGTCGCCGGCGGCGATGAGTTCCTGCGCGGAATTTTGGTCTACAGCCGCCGTGATGGCCAGGAAACTGAAAACAACAGCGGCACCGTCGACGCCTACCCGGCGAACTGGCATTCCGATGCTTTTCTGGCCTCCGGGATCTGGCAACCTAACGATGAGCACAAGCTGACCAGCACCTTCGACTATTACCATAAAACCAACCACACCCACTACGATACCTGGGACTCCAGTGGCAACAGCACCATCGGCACCGCCAACCAGACCAGCCAGACCCGGCGCTGGGGCCTGAGCCTGAAGGATGACTGGACGCCGATGAACGACTACCTCGACAGCGTCTCCACGAAAATCTACTACCAGCATACTGAAGCCCATGACTGGACTTATATGCCGGACAGCGTCACCCGCCGCATGCAGACGGTGAACTCCAACTACGACACCGACACCTGGGGCCTGCAGACCGCGCTGGCGAAAACCCTGGGCCGCCACGATCTGAGCGCTGGCTTCAACGCCAGCACGACCAAAACTCAGCGGCCGTTCAGCCAGTCGCCGATCCCCAGCGTTTACAGCGAGATCATGCAGCCGGAGGCAGACAGCCGCAGCTACACCCTCGGCGGCTTTGTCCAGGATAAGATCAACTTCGACCTTGATAGCCACAACTTCGCCATTATTCCCGGCGTGCGCGTGGTGCATCAATCGACTAAGCCGGAAAATCTGTCCGACCTTGCCGCCAACAGCAGCGTACTGACCGAATCGTCGGTGGCGAATCTGTACGGCAAAAACAGCGATACCCAGGTTCTGCCGTCGTTGACCTTCCAGTACGACCTCACCCCGCGCCTGATGACCTACCTGCAGTACCAGCGCGGCGCGCAGTTCCCCAACGCCAGCCAGCTGTATGGCTCCTGGAACCTTGGCTCCAGCTACGCCGGCAGCCAGCAGTATGCCCTGATCGGCAATACCGATCTGAAGACGGAAACCAGCGATAATCTCGAGTGGGGGCTGAAGGGGGAAGTCACCGAAGGCATCACCGTGCGCACGGCGCTGTTCTACAACAGCTATAAGAACTTTATCGCCTATACGCGCTATACCCGCGCCAATAATCCGGGCCAGTTCACGAATGTGCCGTCGAACATCTACACCATTTATCAGGCGGAAAACCGCGATAAAGCCTATATCTACGGCGGTGAGATCAGCACCAAATTTAACTTTGGCACCTGGTTTGAGCAGGTGAACGGCCTGAGCACCACCCTCGCCCTCGGCTATAGCGAAGGGAAATCGAAATCCAGCTACAGCGGCGATAAATACGTCGACCTCGACAGCGTGGCGCCGATGAAAGCCATCGTCGGCGTGGCGTGGGACGATCCGGCGAAACGCTACGGCACCGCCCTGACGGCGACCTTTGTCAAAGGGAAACAGGCGACCACCACCAACCGCGAAAGCTACAGCAACAGCGGGTCCGCCATCACCGATGCCAGCAGCGACTATATGCGCGTGCCGGGCTACGGCATGCTGGACTGGACCGCGTACTGGCAGGTGGCGAAAAACGTGCGCCTCAATGGCGGGGTCTACAACCTCACCGATCGTAAATACTGGGATTACCTGAGCAGCCGCAATATCGAGACCGGCACCAACCAGGACGCCAACGATAAAGCGCTGGCGGTGATGCCGGGCCGCACCTGGCAACTGGGCGTCAACGTCGACTTCTGATTGCCCGAATAATAACGCACCTGCCCCCGGCCCGCCGGCCGGGGATATTCATCGTCGAGAAGGATATGATTATGCCAAATGCACACCCTGACCTGTGGCAGCGCTACCAGGCCACCAAAGCGGCCAGTACCGCGAAATATGCCCGCGATATCGCCGCGGAAATGGGGATCAGCGAAGCCGAGCTGACCGCCGCCCGCCTCGGCCATGATGCCGTGCGCCTGAGCGATGACGCCCGGACGCTGATTGCCGCCCTGGAGCGCGTCGGCGAAACCAAATGCATCTGCCGCAACGAGTATGCCGTGCATGAGCAGGTGGGCCAGTTCACGCACCAGCACCTCAGCGGCCACGCCGGGCTGGTGCTGAATCCGCGCGCGCTCGACCTGCGTCTGTTCCTCAGCCAGTGGGCCAGCGCCTTCCATCTGAACGATAATGGCCGTCAGAGCATCCAGTTTTTCGACCACCACGGCGACGCCCTGCTGAAAGTCTATGCGACCGCGCAGACCGACATGGCGGCCTGGGACACCCTGATCGCGGAACATCGGGTAGCGGCGCCCGCACCGCTGGCCCTGCGCCCGCTGGAGCCGGTGAAATATGCCGACACCGCTAACGGTGCCGCCCTGGAGAACGACTGGCGCGCGATGACCGACGTTCACCAGTTCTTCGGTCTGCTGCGTAAATATCAGCTTTCCCGCCAGCAGGCTTTCCGCCTGGTGAGCGACGATCTCGCCTGCCGCGTGGATCGCCATGCGCTGCCGTCGCTGCTGGAGACAGTGCGCCAGGAGGGCAATGAAATCATGATTTTCGTCGGCAATCGCGGCTGCGTGCAGATCTTCACCGGCGCCCTGGAAAAGCTGGCCCCCATGCGCGGCTGGCTGAATATCTTCAATACCACCTTTACCCTGCATCTGCGCGAAGAGAGCCTCGATGAAGTGTGGGTGACCCGTAAACCAACCTCAGATGGACACGTCACCAGCGTCGAACTGTTCGCCAAAGACGGCACCCAGATTGCCCAGCTCTATGGCCAGCGCAGCGAAGGCCACCCCGAGCAGGCACAATGGCGCCAGCAGGTAGATCGTCTGACCCGTGAAGGACTGCCCGCATGATGCGCTGGTTACTGCTCTTCATCGCTTTCCCGCTGCTGAGCCACGCTGCCGTTGAGCGACTCGTCACCCTCGGCGGAGATGTCACTGAGATCGTCTATGCCCTTGACGCGGAACAGAGCCTGGTGGCGCGGGACAGCACCAGCAGCTGGCCCCCGGCGGCGCAAAAGCTGCCGGACGTCGGCTACCTGCGGCAGCTGAACGCCGAGGGGATCCTCGCGTTACGCCCGCAGCTGGTATTAGCGAGCGCCCAGGCGCAGCCTTCGCTGGTCTTACACAAAGTACAGGCGAGCGGGGTGAAGGTGGTTAACGTGCCGGGCGGCGAAAGTCTGTCCGCGATCGATAATAAAGTGGCTGTCATTGCCGAAGCGTTAGGCAAAACGGCGGCAGGCGACGCGCTGCGCCAGCAGCTTCAGCAACAGATCGCCGCCATTCCCACGCAGCCGGTTGCTAAGCGGGTGCTGTTTATTCTCAGCCACGGCGGAATGAATACCCTGGTGGCCGGACAGCACACCGCGGCCGATGGCGCCATTCGCGCCGCCGGGCTGCAGAACGCGATGCAGGGCTTCGACCACTATCGCGCCATGTCGCAGGAAGGGGTCGCCGCCAGCCAGGCGGATCTGGTGGTGATCTCCGCCGATGGTCTCAAAGGGATGGGCGGCGAAGCTGGGCTGTGGAAACTGCCCGGTCTGGCACAGACCCCGGCGGGGCGTCATAAACAGCTGCTGACGATCGACGATATGGCCCTGCTGGGCTTCGGGCCGCGCACACCGCAGGCGATAATCGCGCTGCGAAACAAAGCGGAGCAGTTGCCCTGATGCGCCCTGCCCTCGCCCGCCGTTTGCTGTTGATGATGCTGCTGCTGGTCTCCCTGACGCTGTTTGCCACCACCCTCGGCGCTATGCGCTTGCCGCTGGTCAACCTGCTGCCTTCCGGGGATGAGATGCTGCGCCACATCTGGCTGAGTATCCGTCTGCCGCGGGTGCTGCTGGCCCTGCTGGTGGGCGCGGCGCTGGCCCTCTCCGGTTGCGTGATGCAGGGGCTGTTTCGCAACCCGCTTGCCGACCCGGGCCTGCTGGGCATCAGCAGCGGCGCCGCGCTGGCGGTGGCCAGCTGGCTGGTGCTTCCGTTCTCCGCTACGGGGCTGATCGCCCTGTACATGCCGATGCTGGCGGCGTTTATTGGCAGCCTGGCGGTGATGGTGGTGATTTTCATCCTCAGCCGGGCGGAGGAGGGTTCGCTGTCGCGCCTGCTGCTGGTGGGGATCGCCATCAACGCGCTGTGCGGCGCGCTGGTCGGCGTCCTGTCCTGGCTGAGCAATGACGCCCAGCTGCGCCAGCTGTCGCTGTGGGGAATGGGCAGTCTGGGGCAGGCCGAATGGCCGACGCTGCTGGTGGTCGCAACCTTGATTATCCCGGCGGCGCTGGCGGTGTGGTGGATGGCGTCCCGCCTCAATCTGCTGCAGCTTGGCGATGAAGAGGCACACTATCTCGGGGTCAACGTGCAGGCGCTACAGCGCTGGCTGCTGCTGTGCAGCGCGGTGCTGGTGGCCGCCGCGGTGGCCATCAGCGGAGTCATCGGCTTTATCGGCCTGGTGGTGCCGCACCTGATGCGCCTGTGGCTGGGACCGGACCATCGCGGACTGATCCCCGGCTCGCTGCTGGCCGGCGCGATCCTGCTTCTGCTGGCCGACACCCTGGCCCGCACCGTGGCGGCGCCGGCGGAGATGCCGGTCGGTCTGCTCACCAGCCTGCTGGGCGCCCCCTGGTTTCTGTGGCTGGTCTTTCGTCGGGAGAACTCCAGACATGGTTAATGAATATTGCGCCCAGGGGCTGTCACTTCACCTTGGTAAACGACAGGTTATCGACAACGTCTCCGTCGCGCTGCGCGGCGGCGAGATGACGGCGCTTATCGGGCCGAACGGCGCCGGGAAATCCACTCTGCTGCGGCTGTTGACCGGCTATCTGACTCCGGACAGCGGCACCCGCCGCCTTGCAGGCAAGCCGCTGGAGGCCTGGTCCCCCGAGGCGCTGTCGCGCCGTCGGGCGGTCATGCTGCAGCGAACGGCCCTGCAGGCCGACTGGACGGTGGAAACGGTCATTGCCATGGGACGCGCACCGTGGGGCGCGACGGCAGATCCGGCGGTGCTGGCGGCGGTGATGGCCGTCACCGGCTGCGATCGCCTTGCCGGTCGCCGCTATCCCGGCCTCTCCGGCGGCGAGCAGCAGCGGGTGCAGCTGGCCCGCTGTCTGGCGCAGCTGTGGCGCGACGGCGCGCCGCAGGGCTGGCTGTTTCTTGATGAGCCCACCTCGGCGCTGGATCTTTACTATCAGCAGCACCTGCTGCGTTTGCTCAAACGGCTCACCGCCGGCGGGCAACTGCATGTCTGCGTGGTGCTGCATGACCTTAACCTCGCCGCCCTGTGGGCCGACCGCATTCTGCTGCTCCACCAGGGAAATCTCGTCGCCCAGGGCACGCCGCAGGAGGTGATCCAGCAGCCGGTTATCCATCGCTGGTACGGGGCGGATGTCCGCCTCGTCCAGCACCCGGACAACGCGGCCCCCCAGGTTTATCTGGCGCCATAATCCCCGCGCGGCGCAACTGGAATCCGGATCGCGCCGCGCTTACGCTTTCTGGCAATAATTGCCTGCATTATATTATTGAGGGTCATTTATATTTAAAATCTATACCAATGGCATAATAACCCAATGAAATATTTACGACAGCTATTTTCAAATATAAACCATCATTACAGAGAAGATATTTTCCGTATTAATCCAAAAACGACACATTGATTATTTACTGCGCTTAATCAACTCGATACACTGTTTTTCTTACTAATGATAATAGAGGGAAGAAGAAGCATGGCTATTCCAGGTAATATGTGGATATACGACGACGGTGGGGCACTAATCAAAGGTGGTTGTGATGTTGCAGACAGGGAGTTCAGCATCGAATTTAAAGGGTTTCATCACAATCTCTCCATTCCCACTGATAATGCCACTGGCAAGCCTACCGGCACTCGTCAGCACTCACCAATGATCATCGTTAAAGAATTCGACTATTCCAGCCCATACCTCTACAAAGCAGTAGCTACTGGTCAGAACCTGAAATCTGCTGAAATCAAATGGTATAAAATCAGCGATGCTGGTCAAGAAGTGGAATACTTCAATATGCTACTTGAAGGCGTCCGAATCGTATCAATATCTCCTACAATGGCTTCCCCAGAAGACAAGAACAACAACCATCTTGAATCTGTCGAACTTAGATATGAGAAGATCACCTGGAAACATTGTGACGGAAATATAATTTTCACCGATGCCTGGAATGAAAGACAAACAGCATAATAGATGAGCAAATGGATACGACAGAAGAACTAAATGGAACCTATTTCTATCACGGACAATCCAATCTTTCGGCTGGTGAACTTTTTGATGTCATTTTTCTTGAACAATTTTGTGACGAACTTGGCATTGGTATTGAATCTGGTGCCGCTATCCTCGCCGGGCAACCTTGGCTAAAAACCAGAACAAAGCCAGGAGAGGCAATAAAAGGAACAAGTGTTGTTTCTAAATATGGAAGGATGCTTCTGAGAAATGCAAAAACTCCATTTGGTATTAGGGTTCCTACACCCGTTGGTGTAAGAATGAGAAAAACAAATAGTCTTGCTGCTGTTATCGCCCGTTATGTTCCGTGGTTAGGTTGGATAGGACTTGTAAACTCAATTTATCAAGTTTCAAGAAAAACTCAGGAAAAATACAACCTAATAGCTCGCCCCAAAGACCGTATACAATGGACATCCTTTTAATGAAAAGTATTCAAGATCAGGTTTTAGACTTGTTTAAAGATGAGATCTCAACCCGTTTAGATAAAAATTGGAAAGAAATCCCATTGGAACTTGATTATGACTTATTTGATGCTCCCGGCGACGATCTGCATGACGCTTTAAATAAATTTGAACAAAAATTTAATGTTGATCTTTCCAGTGTTAAATGGTCGTGTTATTTCCCTTGGGAGAATACTCCAATGCTAACTCGGTGGTTTAAAGTAAAACGAGAAGATGTAGAAAAAACGCGTAAACCTTTAACCATCAAAATGTTTGCCGAATCAGCAAAAGCAGGTAAATGGCTTTACGACTAGCAACCACAAGCCGTTGTCGTAACGAGGTCTGCGGCCAGAAGGCAGAACAACATCGACGGCGAACGTAATGCATGAAGACGATCGCGTGCCGGTGATTCAACCACTGTGACGGTACCCCGCCCCCTCTGCAACTGGAATCCGGATCGCGCCGCGCGCTTTCGTCGGTTTCCCTCACCTGCCCATCTCCGTTATTATGTCTCATCCATGTGATAACGACGACAACTACAAAATCGCAGCCATTTCAAATCAGGGATCTGGATAACACCCCATGAGCACAATTGACAATCTCGACGCCCACACGCCGATGATGCAGCAGTATCTCAAGCTGAAGGCGCAACATCCTGACATTCTACTGTTTTACCGGATGGGGGATTTTTACGAGCTATTTTATGACGATGCGAAACGCGCGTCGCAGCTGCTCGATATCTCGCTGACCAAGCGCGGCGCCTCCGCGGGCGAACCCATCCCGATGGCCGGCATCCCCCACCACGCGGTGGAGAACTACCTCGCCAAACTGGTCAACCAGGGCGAGTCGGTGGCCATTTGCGAGCAGATTGGCGACCCGGCCACCACCAAGGGACCGGTCGAGCGTAAAGTGGTGCGTATCGTTACGCCGGGCACCATCAGCGATGAAGCGCTGCTGCAGGAGCGCCAGGACAACCTGCTGGCCGCCATCTGGCAGGACAGCAAGGGCTTTGGTTACGCGACGCTGGATATCAGCTCCGGGCGCTTTCGCCTGAGTGAACCGGCCGACCGCGAAACCATGGCGGCAGAGCTGCAGCGTACTAATCCGGCGGAACTGCTGTATGCGGAAGATTTTGCCGAATCGTCGCTGATCGAGGGCCGCCGCGGTCTGCGCCGTCGCCCGCTGTGGGAATTTGAAATCGACACCGCGCGCCAGCAGCTTAACCTGCAGTTCGGCACCCGCGATCTGGTCGGCTTCGGCGTGGAAAACGCCCCACGCGGCCTGTGCGCCGCCGGCTGCCTGCTGCAGTATGTCAAAGACACTCAGCGCACCTCGCTGCCGCACATCCGTTCCATCACCATGGAACGCCAGCAGGACAGCATCATTATGGATGCCGCCACCCGCCGTAACCTCGAGATCACCCAGAATCTGGCCGGCGGCACCGACAACACCCTGGCCTCGGTACTCGACTGTACGGTGACGCCGATGGGCAGCCGGATGCTCAAGCGCTGGCTGCATATGCCGGTCCGCGATACCGCCGTGCTGGTGGAGCGCCAGCAGACCATCGGCGCGCTGCAGGAGCGCTATACCGAGCTGCAGCCGGTGCTGCGCCAGGTCGGCGATCTGGAACGTATTCTGGCGCGTCTGGCGCTGCGTACCGCCCGTCCACGCGATTTAGCCCGCATGCGTCATGCCCTGCAGCAGTTGCCGCTGCTGCGTGAGCTGCTGGCCGACGTTGACCGTCAGCCGGTGCAAAAATTGCGCGAGAAAATGGGCGAGTTCACCGAACTGCGCGAACTGCTGGAGCGCGCGGTGATTGACGCGCCGCCGGTGCTGGTCCGCGACGGCGGAGTCATCGCTCCGGGCTATAGCGAAGAGCTGGACGAGTGGCGGGCGCTGGCCGATGGCGCCACCGATTATCTCGATAAGCTGGAGATCCGCGAGCGCGAGCGGCTGGGCCTCGATACCCTGAAAGTCGGCTACAACGCCGTCCACGGCTACTACATCCAGATTAGCCGCGGCCAGAGCCACCTCGCGCCGATCCACTACGTGCGCCGCCAGACGCTGAAGAACGCCGAACGCTACATTATTCCTGAGCTGAAGGAATACGAAGATAAGGTGCTGACCTCCAAGGGCAAAGCGCTGGCACTGGAAAAACAGCTTTATGACGAACTGTTCGACCTGCTGCTGCCGCATCTCGCCGACCTGCAAACCAGCGCCAGCGCGCTGGCCGAGCTGGACGTGCTGGTCAACCTGGCGGAACGGGCGGAAACCCTGAACTACTGCTGTCCGACCTTTAGCGATAAGCCGGGCATTCGCATCAGCGAAGGCCGCCATCCGGTGGTCGAGCAGGTGCTGAAAGAGCCGTTTATCGCCAACCCGCTGCAGCTAGCGCCGCAGCGGCGGATGCTGATCATCACCGGGCCGAACATGGGCGGTAAAAGTACCTATATGCGCCAGACCGCG
Source organism: Klebsiella sp. X1-16S-Nf21 (assembly GCF_002837615.1). NCBI lineage: Bacteria > Pseudomonadati > Pseudomonadota > Gammaproteobacteria > Enterobacterales > Enterobacteriaceae > Klebsiella > Klebsiella sp. X1-16S-Nf21. The sequence continues at coordinate 82,644 of NZ_PJDK01000009.1, read as the reverse complement.
CTGATTGCGCTGCTGGCCTATATCGGCAGCTACGTCCCGGCGCAGAAGGTGGAGATCGGGCCCATCGATCGCATCTTTACCCGCGTCGGCGCGGCGGATGACCTGGCCAGCGGCCGCTCGACCTTTATGGTGGAGATGACTGAAACCGCCAATATTCTGCACAACGCCACCGAGCATAGCCTGGTGCTGATGGATGAGATTGGCCGCGGCACGTCCACCTACGACGGGCTATCGCTGGCGTGGGCCTGTGCGGAAAATCTGGCCAACAAAATCAAGGCGCTGACGCTGTTCGCCACCCACTACTTCGAGCTCACTCAGCTGCCGGAGAAAATGGAAGGCGTCGCCAACGTCCACCTCGACGCGCTGGAGCACGGCGATACCATCGCCTTTATGCACAGCGTGCAGGATGGCGCGGCCAGCAAGAGCTATGGCCTGGCGGTCGCCGCGCTGGCCGGGGTGCCGAAAGAGGTGATCAAGCGCGCGCGGCAGAAACTGCGCGAGCTGGAGAGCATCTCGCCCAACGCGGCGGCGACCCAGGTCGACGGCACGCAGATGTCGCTGCTCGCCGCCCCGGAAGAGACCTCGCCTGCGGTTGAAGCACTGGAGAATCTTGATCCCGACTCCCTGACCCCGCGTCAGGCGCTGGAGTGGATCTACCGTCTGAAAAGCCTGGTTTAGCCACCCATTAAGGTGAAAAACGGCAGCGCCGCTCAGCGCTGCCGTTTTAACAAACTAAAAATGGGTGCTAGAGGATGCGTCCTGACAACCCATACGCGGGGTTGCCCCCGCGCGGATGCTACTTCTTCGATTCGTAAGCGAGAACAGCTTTAAACTCAATATTACGCTCTTTAATACTCAGCTCGCATAGTGAGCTGTGCACCAACAGCGTAAATCCCAGTACCGTAATACAGAGTACGATGATTGCCACAAGGGCATATTTTGTCAGCATATCTTGCCTCCCTGCAAAGAAGAGACTAACATCTGAATTGTCGATGTTCATTCGCTAGCCTCAGTTGATAGAAATATCTCCTGGGGCTTTCGTCTGTCTGGGGTCCTGGTAATGCTCAAGGCCAGACAGCCTCAAGCACCCGCCGCTATTCTATACTCGTCAGGGCGTGAAATTTATCTGCAAGGAATTAATCAGACGGATTTTATAATAATCTGGAAGCAGGCTCGCAAAGTCATCCCAGTATATTAACCCTTCGCGTAATTTTTTAATTTAATGAAAAAATAGCTTCCATAATTGTACTAAATATAAAAAAGGCCCGACTTAGCGGGCCCCTTTCATTAACGCTTATCTTCCGGCAATAGCGGCGGTACGTGTGGCACCTGCGGTGCCTCATCAATATCTTTCTGCGTCATGCGGAACGCTTCCGGATAGTGTTCGCGACTGGTGCGGCGCAGCGGCTCGGTATCTCGCCAGGTGTAAAGACAGTGCTGGCACTGATGCACGGTCCAGACCCCTTTCACCGGCGAGGTCGCCATGACTTCAATCTTTTCATCGGCGCAACGTGGACAAATCATCTTTTTCTCCTTATTTACGGTTGGCCAGCATAGCGGTCAGTTTTTCAGCCCAGGCTTTAGTTTCCGGCAGATCCTGCACCGGCTGGCTGTAGTGGCCGCGAAGGTCCGGCGCAACCGGGGTGGTGGCGTCGATAATCAGTTTGTCGGTGATGCCTGCCGGGCTGGAGCCAGGGTCAAGTTCAAGGACCGACATGTTCGGCAACTGCACCAGGTCACCCGCCGGGTTAACTTTCGAGGAGAGCGCCCACATCACCTGCGGCAGGTTGAACGGGTCGACGTCTTCATCAACCATGATCACCATCTTCACATAGCCGAGGCCGTGCGGAGTGGTCATCGCCCGCAGGCCCACCGCGCGGGCAAAACCGCCGTAGCGTTTTTTGGTGGAGATGATCGCCAGCAGACCATGGGTGTACATGGCGTTGACCGCCTGCACTTCCGGGAACTCTGCCTTCAACTGCTGATACAGCGGCACGCAGGTCGCCGGGCCCATCAGATAGTCAATCTCGGTCCACGGCATACCGAGATAGAGCGATTCAAAAATCGGTTTGCTGCGATACGAGACTTTGTCGATACGCACTACCGTCATGTTACGACCGCCGGAGTAGTGACCGGTAAACTCACCGAACGGCCCCTCGATCTCACGCTTACGCCCTTCAATGACCCCTTCGAGGATCACTTCCGAACCCCAGGGCACGTCAAAGCCGGTCAGCGGCGCGGTGGCGATGGGATACGGGCTCTCGCGCAGCGCGCCAGCCATTTCATATTCTGATTGATCGTATTTCAGCGGCGTGGCGCCCATCAGGGTAATAATCGGGTCGTTACCGAGGGTAATAGCGATCGGCAGATCTTCCCCACGCTCTTCCGCTTTGTGCAGATGCAGCGCGATATCGTGCATCGGCACCGGCTGCAGGCCGAGCTTGCGCTTGCCTTTCACTTCCATGCGGTAGATACCGACGTTTTGCTTACCGAAGTTGTCAGGATCAAGCGGGTCGCGTGATACGACACAGGCTTTATCGAGGTAGAAACCGCCGTCACCATCGTTGAGGCGGAACAGTGGCAGAATATCGAACAGGTTGATATCGTCGCCATCCACGGTGTTTTCCGCCCACGCCGGGTTGGCGCGGCGCTCTGGCGTCACCGGGAAGTTATCCCAGCGGCGAATGAATTCATCAATCTGCTTTTTCACCGGCGTGTTGGGCGGCAGGCCCAGCGAGATGGCATGGTTCTGCCACGAGCCGATGGTGTTCATCGTCACGCGGGCGTCGGTAAAGCCGCGAATATTATCGAACCACAGCGCCGGGGCGCCGTCGCCGATGCGTCCGGTCGCATTGGCGGCCGCCGCCAGATCGGGCTCAGCGTTCACCTCTTCACTGATTTTCAGCAGTTGTCCCTGGTCATCCAGCGCCTGCAAAAAGCTACGCAAATCATCAAAAGCCATTATTCGATCTCCTGTGCAAATTGTTCTGCCGTGCGCAAGCCGTTCCAGCGGCGCGCTTTGTGATAGTCGAGGCCAAACTGATCCAGCACCCGGGTGACGATATGATTGGTGATATCGTCAACCGTCTCCGGGTGGTTGTAGTAAGCCGGCATCGGCGGCACCATCGCCACGCCCATGCGCGACAGCGCCAGCATGTTCTCCAGATGGATCGTGCTGAGCGGCATTTCCCGCGGGACCAGCACCAGCTTGCGCCCCTCTTTGAGCACCACGTCCGCCGCGCGGCCCACCAGCCCTTCGGCATAACCCGCGCGAATGCCTGCCAGCGTTTTCATACTGCAGGGAATAACGATCATGCCGTCGGTACGAAATGAACCGGAAGAGATGGTGGCGGCCTGGTCTGCCGGGCTGTGGGAAAAGTCCGCCAGCGCGGCCACTTCGCGCGCTGTCCAGGGCGTTTCCAGCTCGATGGTGGTTTTGGCCCATTTCGACATCACCAGGTGGGTTTCCACCTCCGGCATATCACGTAGCGCCTGCAGCAATGCCACCCCAAGCGGAGCCCCGGTGGCCCCCGTCATCCCAATAATCAGTTTCATTCCAGACCTCATTCACTTTGTTCGTACACGAACTTTATATTTAAAGTACCCTCTCCGGACGGGGATGACAAGATAGTTCGTATACGTGCGCATTTTTAATCAAAAACGCAGAAAGGGTATAAAATGGCGTACGAACGGCTATCATAGAGGTGACAGTTTTGTTACGGAGTATTCATGGAGTTACGAAACGAAGCATTTCACCTGCTGCGCCAGCTTTTTCAAAAACATACCGCCCGCTGGCAGCAGGCGTTACCGGATCTGACTAAACCTCAGTATGCGGTGATGCGCTCGGTAGCGGAGCAGCCGGGTATCGAGCAGGTCGTGCTGATTGAAGCGGCGGTCAGTACCAAGGCCACGCTGGCGGAGATGCTCAGCCGGATGGAGGCGCGCGGCCTGGTGCGCCGTGAGCACGATCCCGCCGATAAACGCCGCCGTTTTGTCTATCTGACCGAACAAGGCGAGGCGTTGCTTAACCGTTCGATTCCGCAGGGCAATGAGATCGATGACGAGTTTCTCGGCCGCCTGAGCGATGGCGAACGTGAACAGTTCACCCGGCTGGTGCGCAAAATGATGGCGCCCTGAACGGGCGCTTAACCGACCTTCTCGCGCAGGAAGTCAATAAACGCCCGCACCCGGGTCGGCATATGCTGCGCATCGGGATAAAGGGCATACACGCCCTGCTGTGGGAAATGGTATTCCGACAGAAGCGGCACCAGCTCCCGCTGCGCCACTTTTTCGGCTACCAGCCATGCCGGCAGCAAGGCGATGCCGCACCCGGCCAGGGCAAAGCTCATCAGCGCCGTAGCGCTGTCGGCTGAAAAGCGCGGCGCGCTGGCGATGGCGAAATCCACCTCTGTCTGTTGATCCGTGCGCAGCTGCCAGCGCAGCGGCGCCGACAGACGCTCATGAATAATCCAGTCAGCTTGCGCCAGATCGGACAGCGTCTGCACCGGATGGCTTGCCAGCCAGGCCGGAGAGGCGACGGGCAGGATCGCGAAACTGGCTATCCGCGTCGCCCGATAGCGGGAATCGGCCAGCGTACCGAGGCGTATCGCCACATCAAATCGTTCTGAAATGAGGTCCGCATGATGGGAGGACGAAACGTGGCGCACCCGCAGCGCCGGGTGACGACGGGCAAACGCGGCCAGCGCCGGAATGATAACCTGCGCGCCATACTCAGGCGTGGTGGTGATCCGCAGCTCGCCACTTAAGCCGGTATGGCTGGCCCGCACCTCATCCTGCAGATTTTCCGCCGCTTTCAGCAGCGCCACCCCGCGCTGATAGAACAGCGTCCCGGCGTCGGTGAGGCGCAGACGACGCGTTGAGCGCAGCAGCAGGGTCACCCCCAGCTCATTTTCCAGTTGCCGCACGTTAAAGCTGACCACCGCCTTGGTCTGCCCCAGCGCCGCAGCGGCCAGGGTGAAGCTGCCGGCATCCACCACGGCGATAAACATGGTCACACGCTGAAGATTAAGCATTGTCGTCCGGATGATTGTCAAAAATATTCAGACAGTATATCCCGACCAGCCCCGTTTATCCCCCGCAGAACCGGGTTTACAGTAGCCGCCTGTCTGAGGGAGTGAACCATGACCTATCGCCACCGCGTTGCCACCGTTTTTCTGTTCGGCTTTTTTCTCGATTTGATCAATATGTTTATCGCCAGCATCGCCTTCCCGGCCATCAGCCGCGCGCTGGCGGTTTCCGTCTCTCAGCTGGCGTGGGTCAGCAATGCCTATATTCTCGGTCTGACGGTCGTCGTACCGTTCAGTGCCTGGCTTAGTCAGCGCTGGGGGGCGAAACAACTGTTTTTACTCTCGCTGGGGCTGTTCAGCCTCGGCGCGCTGGCGGCAGGGCTTGCCAGCAGTCTCGGCGAGCTGATTTTCTGGCGGACGCTGCAGGGGATGGGCGGCGGGATGTTAATCCCCCTTGGCCAGGCATTGACGTGGCCGCTGTTTCAGCCGCATGAGCGGGCGAAACTCTCGGCGGCGGTGATGCTGGTCGGCCTGCTGGCGCCAGCCTGCTCGCCGGCGATCGGCGGCCTGTTAGTCGAGGCCTTCAGCTGGCGCTGGGTCTTTTTCGCCAGCCTGCCTGTGGCTCTGCTAACCTTTGTGCTGGCGGTGCGATGGCTGAACGACAGCCCCGGCCCGGTTCGCCCAACTCGCTTTCTTCCGCTGTCGTTGCTGGCCGATCCCCTGCTGCGCTTCGCGATGCTGATCTACCTCTGCGTACCGGGGATGTTTATTGGCGTCAACGTGGTCGGGATGTTCTACCTGCAACGCGTCACCGGGATGGCGCCGGGGGCCATCGGTGCCCTGATGGTGCCCTGGTCGCTGGCCTCGTTCGCCGCCATCACTTTTACCGGCAGGTATTTCAACCGTTTCGGACCACGACCGCTGGTCGTCATCGGCTGCCTGCTTCAGGCGGCAGGGATCCTGCTGCTGCTGAAGATCGATACGCACAGCCCGCTGGCGCTGTTGATTCTGGCCTTTACGCTGATGGGCGGCGGAGGCAGCTTATGCAGCAGTACTGCGCAAAGCAGCGCCTTCCTGCATACGCCTGCCGAAGAGATGCCTGACGCCAGCGCGCTGTGGAATCTGAACCGCCAGCTCAGCTTCTTTGCCGGCAGCGCGCTGCTCGCCCTGCTGCTGAGGGTGTTCCCGCCGGTCTACGCCTGGCAGGGGGTGTTTATTAGCGCCGCTGCCATCACCCTGTTGCCGCTGCTGTTTTGCCTGCGGCTGAACAATCGGGCGATTATCCATCGCCTGCACACCACTCTGGAGAAGTCATGAACCCTTATCTGCAGGAAGTCCTCGACGCCCATGTCCTTATCGAACGCTGGTTAAGCCAGGGGGAAGGAAGCGCTGAGGCGCTGATGACACGTTTTGCAGCCGAATTCATCATGATCCCTCCGGGCGGCGAGAAGATGGACTACCCGGCGGTGAGCCGTTTTTTCCACCATGCGGGGGCAACCCGTCCGGGATTACACATCGTGGTGGATCAGGCGAAAATCATTAGCGAGTGGCACGACGGCGCCGCAGTGCGATACCGTGAAAGCCAAACGCTGGCGGATGGCAGTGAGAACGTACGCTGGTCGACGGCGATTTTTCAGCAAGCGGAAGGAAAAATGATCTGGCGTCATCTGCAGGAAACCCGCCTCGGCTAGCGCAAAGAAAAAGGCCCCGACTGTCGAGGGGGCCTTTTTGAGAGAAAAGATCTTATTCGCGGAAGAGCGCTTCGATATTCAGCCCCTGTCCCTGCAGAATTTCCCGCAGGCGACGCAGACCTTCCACCTGGATCTGCCGCACACGCTCGCGGGTGAGGCCAATTTCACGGCCCACATCTTCCAGCGTGGCTGCTTCATAACCCAGCAGACCGAAACGACGCGCCAGAACTTCACGCTGCTTGGCGTTCAGTTCGAACAGCCATTTGACGATGCTTTGCTTCATATCATCGTCCTGCGTGGTGTCTTCCGGGCCGTTCTCTTTCTCATCGGCCAGAATATCCAGCAGCGCTTTTTCTGAATCGCCACCCAGCGGAGTATCCACGGAGGTGATGCGCTCGTTCAGACGCAGCATACGGCTGACGTCATCGACCGGTTTGTCCAGCTGTTCGGCAATCTCTTCCGCACTCGGCTCGTGGTCCAGCTTATGGGACAACTCGCGCGCGGTACGCAGATAGACGTTCAGCTCTTTAACAATGTGGATCGGCAAACGGATCGTACGGGTTTGGTTCATGATCGCCCGTTCAATAGTCTGGCGGATCCACCAGGTCGCATAAGTCGAAAAACGGAACCCACGTTCCGGGTCAAACTTTTCAACGGCGCGGATCAGTCCGAGGTTACCTTCTTCAATCAGATCCAGCAGCGCCAGACCACGATTGCTGTAACGACGGGCAATCTTCACCACCAGACGCAGGTTGCTTTCAATCATGCGACGGCGTGAAGCGACATCACCACGCAGTGCGCGACGCGCGAAATAGACTTCCTCTTCCGCGGTCAGCAGTGGGGAATAACCAATCTCTCCAAGATAAAGCTGAGTGGCGTCAAGTACGCGTTGTGTTGCGCCTTGCGACAGCAGCTCTTCCTCAGCCAGATCGCTATCACTGGGTTCCTCTTCTACTAAGGCCTTCTCGTCGAAAACCTCAATTCCGTTCTCATCAAATTCCGCGTCTTCATTTAAATCATGAACTTTCAGCGTATTCTGACTCATAAAGGTGGCTCCTACCCGTGATCCCTGAGCAAAGCACCTTCCACGGCACATCAACAAACGACGCCTGGACGATTTCCCCTGCCCTCTCTGCGAGAGGGACATAGACACCGCCCTGGCGCCTGTTAGCTGATGCTTCGCTTATCCGTACTTTGCCAAATTATCGCTGCGGTAAGTACTGCAGCGGGTTGACGGATTTCCCCTTGTAACGAATTTCAAAATGTAATCTTGTTGAGCTGGTTCCGGTGCTACCCATGGTAGCGATTTTCTGCCCCGCTTTGACTTCCTGTTGCTCCCGAACCAGCATGGTATCGTTATGAGCGTAGGCACTCAGGTAATCATCGTTGTGTTTGATGATAATAAGATTACCGTAGCCGCGCAGTGCGTTACCGGCATAGACGACACGCCCATCGGCGGTCGCGACAATAGCCTGTCCCTTACTGCCTGCAATGTCGATACCTTTATTGCCGCCTTCCGCGCCGCTAAAGTTCTCGATAACCTTGCCATCAGTCGGCCAGCGCCATGATGAGATCGGCGAACTGGTTGACGTACTGCTTGCAGTCGGCTGGGTTGTGCTCACCGTTGTTGGTGCCGTCACCGGCGCGACAACCGTTGTGGTCGTGGTCGCTGGTTTATTATTAGGCAACATCTTGGTAGCACTCTGTTCACCTGAAGATTCAGAATACGTAATAGTCGGTTGTGAAGCAACCACCGCGGTCGATTTTTGTGCAGAAGTTGTGGTGGCTGTCGCACCGCCGCTCGCCCTTGCGCTGGCCTGAGAAACGGCGTTTTCACCAGTGATCGGCTGGCCTGAGGCGTTGCCGACCTGCAGCACCTGACCCACGTTCAGCGCGTACGGGGCCGGGACATTGTTGCGTTGCGCCAGGTCGCGGAAATCGTTGCCGGTGACCCACGCGATATAGAACAGCGTGTCGCCGCGTTTGACCGTATAGGTACTGCCGCCGGTGTAGCTACCTTTCGGAATATCGCCATATTTGCGGTTGTAAACGATCTTACCGTTCACCGTCTGCACCGGCTCCTGCGCCATCGGCGTCGGCTGCGGCTGAATGGTCTGGGTCTGTACCGGCTGGATCGGCTGCGCCTGAGGAGCAGACTTGACGCCGGAGGATGGCGGCGTAATCAGCATGCCGGAGTTGGTGCTGGAAGAGGCGGCACCGCCGGCAGAGCTAACCGGCGCTGGCGGATTATTGGTGTTGGTACACCCGGCCAGCCAGAGTGAAACCAGTGAAAGAGCCGCAATACGGCTGACGGTAAATTTGGTGCTTCCCGCGCTCATTTATCCCCCAGGAATATGTTAACTGCCAATATCTTGCTTACCGGGCGGCGCCCGGCCAGGACACTGAAAAATGCGTCCACCCTACGCCTAAAGTCAGGCAAAAAAAACCTGGAATAATCCGGGTCTCAGGCCAGCTCCCCCTTCACCAGGGGAACAAAGCGAACGGCCTCGACGGTATCAATGATAAATTCGTTGCCCCGGCGACGGATCCGTTTGAGAAACTGATGCTCTTCGCCAACCGGCAGCACCAGCACGCCTTCGTCATCCAGCTGCGCCAGCAGCGCGGTTGGAATCTCCGGCGGGGCCGCCGTCACAATAATGGCATCAAACGGCGCCCGTGCCTGCCAACCTTGCCACCCATCGCCATGACGGGTTGAAACATTATGTAAATCAAGTTGTTTCAGGCGACGACGCGCCTGCCACTGTAAACTCTTAATCCGCTCCACCGAGCAAACGTGATGCACCAGGTGCGCCAGGATGGCCGTCTGGTAGCCGGAACCAGTGCCGATCTCCAGCACGCGCGACTCCGGCGTCAGCGTCAGCAGCTCGGTCATCCGCGCCACCATGTAAGGCTGGGAGATGGTCTGCCCCTGGCCAATCGGCAGCGCGGTGTTTTCCCACGCTTTATGTTCAAAGGCTTCATCAACAAATTTTTCGCGCGGGACAAGCGCGATCGCCTCAAGGACACGCTCATCGACGATGCCCTGCGTGCGCAGTTGATTCAACAAACTTTCAACACGTTTACTTACCATTGCCCGTCAACCCCGACACGTTCCAGCCAATCGCTGACTACCTCATGCGCCTGATGGGCGGTTAAATCGACGTGCAATGGCGTCACGGAAACATAGCCTTCATCCACTGCCGCAAAATCGGTGCCCGGCCCGGCATCGCGCTTATCGCCCGGCGGGCCAATCCAGTACAGGGTGTTGCCGCGCGGATCTTTTTGCGGGATCACCTGGTCGGCCGGATGGCGGTTACCGCAGCGGGTCACGCGAATGCCCTTGATTTGATCAAGCGGGAGATCCGGCACGTTGATGTTAAGGATCCGCCCGGTACGCAGCGGCTCGCGGCTTAAGGCGCGCAGAATGGTGCAGGTTACCGCCGCGGCGGTATCGTAATGCTGATAGCCGTTCAGCGACACGGCCAGCGCGGGGAACCCCAGATGGCGGCCTTCCATCGCTGCGGCCACGGTGCCGGAATAGATGACGTCATCGCCCAGGTTGGGACCCGCGTTAATGCCGGAAACAACGATGTCCGGACGCGGGCGCATCAGCGCGTTCACGCCGAGATAGACGCAGTCGGTCGGGGTGCCCATCTGGACGGCGATGTCGCCATTTTCAAAGGTAAACGTACGCAGGGATGATTCCAGCGTCAGCGAATTCGAGGCTCCGCTGCGGTTACGATCGGGTGCAACAACCTGGACCTCGGCAAACTCCCTTAAGGCCTTTGCCAGGGTCTGTATCCCCGGCGCATGGATCCCGTCATCGTTACTCAGCAATATTCGCATAGTCACCCGTTGTATTGATAAGCTCCCTGACCACGCTGGTGGCGAAGCTGCCCGCCGGCAGCCAGAAACGCAGTTCAACGGTTACGTCATCCCACCAGTTCCAGCTAAGCTGCTGCGGATAGAGGAGCATCGCCCGGCGCGCCGCCTCAACTTTCTCCCGCACCAACAGCGCCTGCAGCGACGTTTCTTCGGCGATGGCGGCCTGCTCGGCGGCCAGAGCGTCGCGCTGGCTTCCCCAGTCGCCGCTGCCCGGCAGCGCAGCCGTGATCATCAGTTCGCGGTTGTGCACCCGCGCCTGCGAAACCTCGAGTTCTTCCGGTGTGACGACAAACCAGCTCCCACGCCCCGCTAATTGTAGCGCATCGCCATCAACAACCTGATTAAATTCCGTTTTTTTTAATCTAATACTGACTTGCTGATTAAACAACGCACTGCGGGCCGCCGACAACCAAAAACTGCGCTTATTGCGATCGCGCACCGGCGCGTCGCTTTCCGCCCAGCGCAACGCGCCCTGCAGATTACTGCCGCCAATGCCAAAGCGCTGCGCGCCGAAATAGTTCGGTACGCCCCGTTCAGCGATGGCCTGCAGACGCGTCTCCACGTCCTGGCGATCGCTAATCTCGCGCAGGATCACGGTAAACTGGTTGCCTTTCAGCGCGCCTAAACGCAGCTTACGCTTATGGCGGGCATATTCCAGTACCTGGCAGCCCTCGAGCTGAAATTTGCTCAGGTCCGGCATCTCTTTGCCGGGCACCCGCGCGCACAGCCACTGCTCGGTGACGGCGTGCTTATCCTTTTGCCCGGCGAAGCTCACTTCTCGGGCGTGGATCTTGAGGAATTTCGCCAGCGCGTCGGCGACAAAGCGCGTATTGCAGCCGTTTTTCAGGATCCGCACCAGCACATGTTCGCCTTCGCCGTCCGGCGCAAAGCCCAGATCTTCCACTACCAGAAAATCTTCCGGATTGGCTTTCAGCAGCCCGCTGCTCTGCGGCTTGCCGTGCAGCCAGGTCAGTTGGTCAAAGGCGATCATTTTTCGGCCTTACGCAGCAGCGCGACCGCTTCGCAGGCGATCCCTTCCCCGCGGCCGGTGAAGCCCAGCTTCTCGGTGGTGGTCGCTTTCACGTTGACGTCGTCCATATGGCAGCCGAGATCTTCCGCGATAAAGACGCGCATCTGCGGAATATGCGGCAGCATCTTCGGCGCCTGGGCGATAATGGTGACGTCGACGTTGCCGAGCGTATAGCCTTTGGCCTGAATACGACGCCACGCTTCGCGCAGCAGTTCGCGGCTATCGGCGCCTTTAAACGCCGGATCGGTATCGGGGAACAGTTTGCCGATATCGCCGAGCGCCGCGGCGCCCAGCAGCGCGTCGGTCAGCGCATGCAGCGCGACGTCGCCGTCGGAGTGGGCCAGCAGCCCTTTTTCATAAGGAATGCGTACCCCGCCAATAATGATTGGGCCTTCACCGCCAAAAGCGTGTACGTCAAAACCATGTCCAATTCGCATTAAGCTTTCTCCTGGTGTCGGGAACGGGTGAGGTAAAATTCAGCCAGCGCCAGGTCTTCCGGGCGCGTCACTTTAATATTATCCGCGCGACCGGCGACCAGTTGCGGATGGAAGCCGCAGTACTCCAGCGCCGAGGCTTCATCAGTGATGGTCGCCCCCTCGTTCAGCGCCCGGGTGAGGCAATCCACCAGCAGCTCGCGAGGGAAAAATTGCGGGGTGAGCGCATGCCACAGGTCATTACGATCGACGGTATGGGCGATCGCGATTTTGCCCGGCTCGGAGCGCTTCATGGTGTCGCGCACCGGCGCCGCGAGGATCCCGCCGACACGGCTGGTTTCGCTGAGCGCCAGCAGACGGCAGAGGTCGTCCTGATGCAGGCAGGGGCGCGCTGCGTCATGCACCAGCACCCACTGCGCCTCCGGCAACGCCTTCAGGCCCGCGAGCACGGAATCGGCGCGCTCGGCGCCGCCATCCACGACGGTAATTTGCGGGTGCTGCGCCAGCGGTAGCTGGCTGAAGCGCCGATCGCCGGGGCTGACGGCAATCACCACGCGCTGGACGCACGCATTCGCCAGCAGTGCGGCGACGGCATGTTCGAGAATCGTTTTGTTACCGATTGAGAGATATTGTTTCGGGCATTCCGTTTGCATGCGGCGGCCAAAACCGGCTGCCGGCACCACGGCGCAAACGCCCGGAAAAGTGGCTGCCATGTCGTAATCCTGGGCCTGGTTATCGATTGTTCTGCTGTTGCCCCGATGCCTGGTTGCGTTTAGACGCATCCGGTACCAGGCGATAGAAGGTTTCGCCCGGGCGGGTCATACTGAGTTCATTGCGCGCGCGCTCCTCGATCGCTTCCTGCCCGCCGTTGAGGTCGTCAATTTCGGCAAATAGCTGATCGTTGCGTGCTTTTAATTTGGCGTTAGTCGCCTGCTGGGCGGTGACGTCGTCGTTAACCCGCGTGTAGTCGTGCAGGCCGTTTTTACCGAACCACAGTGAATACTGTAGCCAGACCAGCAAAGCTAATAATAGCAGCGTTAGTTTACCCATCCTGCCCCCTGAAAAACGGCATCATCATCCCAAAACTCGCCCGGGTACGCTACCGGGGCGCGCGGACGATGCCGCGTAACGCGGGGACTGTACCATATTTTTGCTGCCGATACCCATGCTTGATTCATCCCGGAAACGGGTTATCCCAACAGCCAGAGGAAGAGTAGCGCAAACATCAGCCCGACGGTCAGGATAGTCGCGCTGGCGCTATAGAGCAGTTTGCCATTGAGCAGAGAGTGCAGCGCAATACCGACCACTACCGCCACCGGCATCAACGCAAGGAAGAACGGCCAGGTGTAAAGGAGGAAGAAGAGCGTATTACTGCCATAGAGAAGGAAGGGAATACCCAGCGCCAGCAGCCATGAAATAAAGCCCACGGCAGCGCCCGACAGAGACCAGGTGGTCTCGTCGCCGATCGCCGGAGGCGGTTCTGAACGAATAATACTGAGGTTCTGGGTATTGCGCATATCGAATCCTGTAGACCGGGCAACCGGCACCCCTCGATGCCGCTGCCGTTTCAGGATCTGATAATATCGCTCTGTTGCAGCAGGTCTAATAGTTGGTGCACCAAATTTGTTACCAATTGTTCACCATCCAGATGAATTTCCGCCTTTTCCGGTGCCTCATAGACCGAGTCTATGCCGGTGAAATTGCGTAATTCCCCTGCCCGCGCCTTCTTGTATAATCCTTTCGGATCCCGCGCCTCGCAAATGGCCAGCGGGGTATCGACGAACACTTCGATAAAGCGTCCCTCCCCCAGGCGCTCGCGCACCATCTGTCGCTCCGCGCGGTGCGGAGATATAAATGCCGTCAATACAACCAGCCCGGCATCGACCATCAGCCTGGCCACTTCACCGACGCGGCGAATGTTCTCTTTGCGATCCTCATCGCTGAATCCCAGGTCGCTGCACAGGCCATGACGCACGTTGTCGCCGTCCAGCAGATAGGTGCTGACGCCGCGCTCATGCAGCGCCTCTTCCAGCGCCCCGGCGACAGTGGATTTACCCGACCCCGAAAGGCCGGTAAACCACAGCACCACGCCGCGATGGCCGTGATGCTGCTCCCGCTGCTGCTGGGTCACAGGATGGGCATGCCAGACGACGTTTTCGTCATGCTGGGCCATTATTGGCCTCCCAGCAGGTCGCGGGCGTCCCAGTGCGGGAAGTGTTTACGGATCAGCTGGTTCAGCTCCAGCTCGAAGGCGCTGTACTGCGATGCCGAGGTCGACGCCTGCAGGTGCGGCTCGTTGACCATCCCGGCGCCCACGGTGACGTTGGTCAGGCGATCGATAAAGATAAGGCCGCCGGTCACCGGGTTTTGCTGATACGGATCCAGCACTAAAGGTTCGTCAAAGGTCAGCTCCACCAGCCCAATGCCGTTCAGCGGGAGAGACTCGACTTCACGCTGGGTCAGGTTGTTAATATCGACCTGGTAGCGGATAGCGTCGACGCGAGCGCGGGTCTTCTTGCCGGCGATTTTAATGTCGTAGCTCTGGCCCGGGGTCAGCGGCTGCTCGGCCATCCACACCACGTCGATGCTGGCGCTTTGCACCGCCGGCAGCGAGGCTTGCGCGTCAACCAGCAGGTCGCCGCGGCTGATGTCGATTTCATCTTTCAGCACAAGGGTAATGGCTTCGCCGGCGGCAGCTTCCTGCAGGTCGCCGTCGAAGGTGACGATACGCGCCACGCTCGATTCGACGCCCGACGGCAGCACCTTCAGACGCTGGCCAACGGTAACCGTACCGGAGGCGACCGTGCCGGAGAAGCCGCGGAAATCGAGGTTCGGACGGTTAACATACTGCACCGGGAAGCGCAGCGGCTGGCTCTCGACCACCCGCTGGATCTCCACGGTTTCGAGGACTTCCAGCAGGGTCGGGCCGCTGTACCACGGTATGTTCGCGCTCTGGCTGGCGACGTTATCGCCTTCCAGCGCCGACAGCGGTACAAAGCGGATATCGAGGTTGCCCGGCAGCTGCTCGGCGAAAGTCAGATAATCTTCCCGGATCTCGTTGAAGCGCGCTTCGCTAAACTCGACGAGATCCATTTTGTTGACCGCTACCACCAGGTGTTTAATGCCCAGCAGCGTCGAGATGAAGCTGTGACGACGGGTCTGGTCGAGCACGCCCTTGCGCGCATCGATCAGCAGGATCGCCAGGTCGCAGGTTGACGCGCCGGTGGCCATATTGCGCGTGTACTGCTCGTGCCCCGGGGTGTCGGCGATGATAAATTTGCGTTTTTCGGTCGAGAAGTAGCGGTAAGCGACATCGATGGTGATGCCCTGCTCACGCTCAGCCTGCAGGCCGTCCACCAGCAGCGCCAGGTCCAGTTTTTCGCCTTGGGTACCGTGACGCTTGCTGTCGTTGTGCAGAGACGACAGCTGGTCTTCATAGATCTGGCGCGTATCGTGCAGCAGACGGCCAATTAAGGTGCTTTTGCCGTCATCAACGCTGCCGCAGGTCAGAAAACGCAGCAGGCTCTTGTGCTGTTGCGCGTGCAGGTAAGCTTCTACGCCGCCTTCATTAGCAATTTGTTGGGCAATTGTGGTGTTCATGGCGGCTCCTTAGAAATACCCCTGACGTTTCTTCAGCTCCATCGAGCCGGCCTGGTCGCGGTCAATCACGCGGCCCTGACGTTCGCTGGTGGTCGATACCAGCATCTCTTCAATAATTTCCGGCAGCGTCTGCGCTTCAGACTCCACTGCGCCGGTCAGCGGCCAGCAGCCAAGGGTACGGAAACGCACCATCCGTTTTTCAATCACTTCGCCCGGCTGCAGATCGATACGGTCGTCATCGATCATCATCAGCATACCGTCGCGCTCCAGCACCGGGCGCTCAGCGGCCAGATACAGCGGCACGATTTCAATATTTTCCAGATAGATGTACTGCCAGATATCCAGCTCAGTCCAGTTGGAGAGCGGGAAGACGCGGATGCTTTCGCCTTTGTTAATCTGGCCGTTGTAGTTGTGCCACAGCTCCGGACGCTGATTTTTCGGGTCCCAGCGGTGGAAGCGGTCGCGGAAGGAGTAGATGCGCTCTTTCGCGCGGGATTTCTCTTCGTCGCGACGCGCGCCGCCGAACGCGGCGTCAAAGCCGTATTTGTTCAGCGCCTGCTTCAGGCCTTCCGTTTTCATGATATCGGTATGCTTAGCGCTGCCGTGGACAAACGGGTTGATGCCCATCGCCACCCCTTCCGGGTTTTTATGCACCAGCAGCTCACAGCCGTAGGCTTTGGCGGTACGGTCGCGGAACTCATACATCTCACGGAATTTCCAGCCGGTATCGACGTGCAGCAGCGGGAACGGCAGGGTTCCCGGATAAAACGCTTTGCGCGCCAGATGCAGCATTACGCTGGAATCTTTCCCGATGGAGTACATCATCACCGGGTTAGAAAATTCGGCGGCCACCTCACGAATAATATGGATGCTTTCCGCCTCCAGTTGCCGCAGGTGAGTGAGTCGTTTTTGGTCCATAACCGTTCCTTAAGCCAGATTGACCACCGAAGCGTTAAACCCTTCGGCGGATGATGTATGTTGAAACCAGGCGAGCTGCTGATGCAGCTGCACCACTTCGCCGACCACCAGCAGGGCGGGCATCGGGGCGTCTTTCGCCAGGTGTTCGAGTTGTTGCAATGTGCCGGTTATTGTCTGCTGATCGTCGCGGGTACCGCGGGAAATCACCGCGACCGGCGTAGCGCTGTCGCGACCGTGGGCGATCAACTGGGCGCTGATTTCCGCCGCCTTCATGGTGCCCATGTAGATCGCCAGCGTTTGTTGGCTCTTCGCCAGCAGCGACCAGTCGAAGGGGGCGCTGTCCGGCTTGTAGTGGCCGGTGACAAAGACGGCGCTTTGCGCATAGTCGCGATGGGTCAGCGGAATACCGGCGTAGGCCGTCGCCCCGGCAGCAGCAGTGACGCCAGGCACCACCTGGAACGGGATCCCCGCTTCGGCGGCAGCCTGCAGCTCTTCTGCGCCGCGGCCAAAAATAAACGGATCCCCGCCCTTCAGACGCACGACGGTTTTCCCCGCCTTCGCCGCCGCCACCAGCAGCTGATTGGTTTCATGCTGCGGCACCGAGTGCTCGCCGGCGCGTTTGCCGACACAGATCAGCTCGGCATCACGGCGCACCAGCTCGAGAACCGGCGGGGTCACCAGATGGTCGTGGAAAACCACGTCCGCCTGCTGGATCGCCTGCAGACCACGAAGGGTCAGCAGCCCGGCATCGCCCGGCCCGGCGCCCACCAGAATAATTTCTCCCGTCTCGCGTTCGGGCTTATCCAGCTCATCCTGCAGCGCCTTTTCCGCCTCCGCATGATTGCCCGCCACCATCAGGCTGGCAAAGCGGCCGGTAAAGACGCGTTCCCAGAAGCGGCGACGCGCTTCGGTGGTCGTCAGACGGGTTTTCAGATGGTTGCGCCAGTAGCTCGCCGATTCCGCCAGCCGCCCGAGGTTCGTCGGCAGCAGCGCTTCAATTTTCTCGCGCAGAATACGCGACAGCACCGGCGCTTTGCCGCTGGAGGAGATCGCCACCAGCAGCGGCGAACGGTCGACGATAGAAGGGAAGACAAACGAGCACAGCGCCTGGTTATCCACCACGTTGACCAGCCGGTAGCGCGCGTTAGCCGCCGCAAACACCCGCTGATTAAGCGCCTCATCCTCCGTGGCCGCAATCACCAGAAAGACATCATCCACCAGCGACTCGCTAAATTCCGTCGCCCGCCAGCTAAGCGCCTGGCGCGCCGCCAGATCGGCCAGCGCCGGAGAGAGCGTCCCGGCGACCACCTGCACCTGCGCCTGAGCGCGCAGCAGGAATTTAATCTTGCGTTCAGCAATCTCATCGCCGCCGATCACCAGCACGGGCCTTTGTTTCAGTTCGGCAAAAAGGGGCAAGTAATCCACGGCGCAACAACTCTCTTACAATCAGCGATACTGCGACTATAGGGTGCGCCTGAGAGCAAATGAAATTACGAAATGGAATGAGTTGTGACGCAAAGGAATAACGCTGTGGAAATACAAATATCAAAAAGTGCTTAACGCGCTATTTTTCCGCTATTTAAGAGCAATTGAAATTGTTTAACCGCGGTCACAGTTTCATACTGTACGCGTCAAATTGTCTTGTTCGTGTAAGGACCCCTTATGTTTTCCGCGTTGTGCCGCCGTCTGCTTCCTGTGGCGCTCGGCACCGGTTTTGTTTTCGCCGCCGCCCCCGCATTCAGCGCGCTGGGCGACACCGCCAGTAGCCAGGCCCGTCATATCGCCACCGTCTTCCCGGGACGAATGACCGGAACACCAGCCGAGATGTTGTCAGCCGAGTACCTCCGCCAGCAGTTCGCCCAGATGGGTTATCAGAGCGACGTGCGCAGCTTCAATACCCGCTACATCTATACCGATAACAATCAGCGTAAGAACTGGCATAACGCCACCGGCAGTACGGTGATCGCCGCCCATGAAGGCCAGTCCCGCCAGCAAATCATTATTATGGCGCACCTCGATACCTACGCGCCGCAGAGCGATAAAGACGTGGAGAACAACCTTGGCGGCCTGACGCTGCAGGGCATCGACGACAACGCGATGGGGCTCGGCGTGATGCTGGAGCTGGCGGATCATTTAAAGAATATCCCCACCCGCTATGGCATTCGCTTTATCGCCACCAGCGGTGAAGAGGAAGGTCGTCTCGGGGCGCAAAATCTGCTGCAGCGCATGAGTGAGGCGGAAAAGAAAAATACCCTGCTGGTGATCAACCTCGATAATCTGGTGGTGGGCGATAAGCTTTACTTCAACAGTGGCCGCCGCACGCCGGCCTCGGTGCGTAAGCTAACCCGCGACCGTGCGCTGGCTATCGCCCGCAGCAAGGGGATTGTCGCGGCGACCAATCCAGGACTGAACCCAGCATACCCAAAAGGCACCGCCTGCTGTAACGACGCCAGCGTCTTCGACAGCGCGGGGATCCCGGTGCTGTCGGTCGAGGCAACCAACTGGTCACTCGGCAAAAAGGATGGCTATCAGCAGCGCCAGAAATCCCGCGCCTTCCCGGACGGCACCAGCTGGCATAGCGTGCAGATTGATAATCAGCAGTATCTCGACCACGCGCTGCCGGGACGCATAGAACGCCGCAGCCGCGAGGTAGTGAAAGTGATGCTGCCGCTGGTGAAAGAGCTGGCGAAGGTGGAGAAGAAAAGCTGATACGCACAAAAGAACGCGCGGTATCACCCGCGTGTTCTTCTTGAATTATCACCCAAAGAAAGCGCTAACAGCTTAACCCTCGTGCAATCCGCACTCGCGTTTAAGCCCGAAGAACCGAGTCTCTTCTTCTGCCATGCCTGGCTCCCATTTGCGGGTGGTGTGGGTATCGCCTACAGACAGATAGCCCTGATCCCACAGCGGGTGGTATTTCAGCCCGTGCTTTTGCAGGTACTGATATACCGTCCGGTTATCCCAGTCGATAATCGGCAGCACCTTGAACACCCCGCGCTGGATAGCCAGCACCGGTAAGGTCGCCCGGCTACCGGACTGCTCGCGGCGCAGACCAGCGAACCAGGTCTGGGTATTGAGCTCTTTCAGCGCCCGGTTCATCGGCTCGACTTTGTTGATCTCATTGTATTTCTCAATGCCCTCAACGCCCTGCTCCCACAGCTTACCGTAACGCGCCTCCTGCCAGGCGGCGCTCTCCTGCGCCCGATAGACCTTCAGGTTCAGCTTGAGCTTGTCGGTTAACTCATCGATAAACTGATAGGTTTCCGGAAACAGATAGCCGGTATCCGTGAGGATCACCGGAATATCCGGGCGCAGCTGATTCACCAGGTGCAGACTCACCGCCGCCTGAATACCAAAGCTGGAAGATAAAGCATACTCGCCAGGCAGATTTTCCAGCGCCCACGCTACGCGTTCTTCGGCGCTGAGCTTCTCCAGCTTCGCATTGGTCTCCGCCAGCGCCAGGATACGTTCCACTTTCGGCAATGCATTAAGCGCGTTTAGATCGAGTACGGACATATAAACCTCGTTTGCCTGTTTTACCGGGCGGCACTGCGTTTGCCCGGCCTACGGGTTTTACAGGCCCGGGTCGCTACGCGCCACCGGGCACCAGGATGTTATTCCCAGAAATCGCGGGCTGGGTCGAGCACCGGGCGAATGATGCCCGCACGCACCGTAAAGTCGCCGAAGCCTTCACCCGCTTCGCGCTCTTTCGCCCAGCGCCCTACCAGTTCGTCTAGCGAGTCGAGAATTTCCGACTCGGTAATATTCTCACGGTACATCCGCGGGATGCGTGTGCCGCTGCGGTTACCGCCAAGGTGCAGGTTGTAGCGCCCCGGCGCTTTGCCCACCAGTCCCACTTCCGCCAGCATCGCGCGGCCGCAGCCGTTCGGGCAGCCGGTGACGCGGGTGACGATATGCTCATCGCTCACGCCGTGCTTGTTCATCACCCCTTCCACCTTGTCGATAAACGACGGCAGGAAACGTTCGGCTTCCGCCATTGCCAACGGGCAGGTCGGGAAGGAGACGCAGGCCATCGAGTTTTCGCGCTGCGGAGTAACGGCATTCATCAGACCATGATCCCGCGCCAGCTTCTCGATCCGCGCCTTCTGATCTTCCGGTACGCTGGCAACGATCAGGTTCTGGTTGGCAGTGATGCGGAATTCGCCTTTATGGATCTTAGCAATCTCCAGCAGGCCAGTCTTCAGCGGACGACCCGGATAATCGAGAATGCGGCCGTTTTCAATAAACAGCGTCAGGTGCCATTTGTCATCAATCCCCTTCACCCAGCCGATGCGGTCGCCGCGGCCGGTGAATTCGTACGGGCGGATCGGCTCAAACTTAATGCCGGCCCGGCGCTCCACTTCCGCCTTGAAGGTTTCGACGCCAACGCGCTCAAGGGTGTACTTGGTTTTCGCATTCTTACGGTCGGTACGGTTGCCCCAGTCGCGCTGGGTAGTCACGACCGCTTCCGCCACCGCCAGAGTATGCTCCAGCGGCAGATAACCGAATTCGCTCGCCGTGCGGGCGTAGGTTTTCTTGTTGCCGTGTTCGATAGAGAGACCGCCGCCCACCAGCAGGTTAAAGCCCACCAGCTTGCCATTTTCGGCAATCGCCACGAAGTTCATGTCGTTAGCGTGCAGATCGATATCGTTCTGCGGCGGGATCACCACCGTGGTTTTAAACTTACGCGGCAGATAGGTCTGACCGAGGATCGGCTCTTCGTCAGTAGTGGCGACCTTTTTCTGATCCAGCCAGATCTCGGCATAAGCGCGGGTACGCGGCAGCAGATGCTCGGAGATCTTTTTCGCCCACTCGTAGGCCTCAGCGTGCAGCTGCGACTCGTACGGGTTGGAGGTGCACAGCACATTACGGTTCATATCGTTGGCGGTGGCCAGCGCGTCCAGCCCCACCGAGTGCAGCATCTGATGCACCGGTCTCACGTTCTTTTTCAGAATGCCGTGGAACTGGAACGTCTGCCGGTTGGTCAGACGAATACTGCCGTAAATGGTGTTGTCCGCGGCAAACTTATCGATCGCCTTCCACTGGGTGGTGGTGATCACCCCGCCCGGCAGACGGCAGCGCAGCAGCATCGCATGGCGCGGCTCCAGCTTCTGGGCGGCGCGTTCCGCGCGGATATCGCGATCGTCCTGCTGGTACATGCCGTGGAAACGGATCAGCAGGAAGTTATCACCTTTAAAACCGCCGGTCAGACCGTCGTTTAAATCTTCCGCAATGGTGCCGCGCAGGTAGTTGCTCTCAAGCTTCATGCGCTCGGCATCGGTCAGTTTACCTTCGACCACTAAAGGCCCCGGATGTTTTTCGCTCATTAGTAGACATCTCGCTGATAACGGCGCTCAACGCGCAGCTCACTTAAAAATTCGTCCGCCGCTTCGGCGTCCATCGCGCCGTATTCGGCAATCACTTCCAGTAAAGTATGTTCCACGTCTTTCGCCATACGATTGGCGTCGCCGCAGACATAAATGTGGGCGCCATCATTGATCCAGCGCCACAGCTCGGCTCCCTGCTCGCGCAGTTTGTCCTGCACGTAGACTTTTTGTTGTTGATCGCGGGACCAGGCCAGATCGATACGGGTCAGCAGACCTTCCTTCACATAGCTCTGCCACTCCACCTGATAGAGGAAATCTTCAGTGAAGTGCGGGTTGCCGAAGAACAACCAGTTCTTGCCTTGCGCCCCGTCCGCTGCGCGCTGCTGCATAAAGGCGCGGAACGGCGCAATGCCGGTGCCCGGGCCAATCATGATCACCGGCGTCTCCGGGTTAGCCGGCAGACGGAAGTTGTCATTGTGTTCAATAAAGACGCGGACTTCGCCATCTTCTTCCACGCGGTCGGCGAGGAAGCTGGAGGCACCGCCAGCCCGGGCGCGGCCTTCTATTTCATAGCGCACCACGCCCACGGTGACATGCACTTCGCTCTCCACTTCCGCCTGTGAGGAGGCAATGGAGTACAGGCGCGGCGTCAGCGGACGCAGCAGACCGATTAACGCCTCGGCGTCCAGCTGTGCCGGCGAGAAACGGACCATATCGACGATAGGCGTCGCAGCGGCATACTGCTGCAGCTGAGCTTTATCGCCCACCAGCGGCAGCAGCGATTCGCTGCGGGTCAGGGTGGCGTAGTTTTCGACGATAGTCGCGGTGTTAACCGTCAGCTCAAAATGCCACTCCAGCGCTTCCGCCAGCGGCAGAGTTTTGCCATCAACGGTTACCGGCTCGTCGCCCTTCAGCCACAGCAGCTCCACCAGCTCTTTGACCAGTTGAGGATCGTTTTGATACCAGACGCCCAGCGCGTCGCCCGGCTGATAGCGCAGACCGGAATCACCGAGGTCAATTTCGATATGGCGCACATCTTTTTCGGAATCGCGGCCAGTGATTTTCTGGTTGACCGACAGGGTCGCCGACAGCGGAGCCTCTTTGGTGTACGGGCTGGTATGGATGTCGTTCACCGCGCCGCTGGTGGCCAGCTGGGCGGGCGCGGACACTGGCGCACGGGCTTTCAGCACCTCAACGACGCGCGCGCGCCATTCCGCAGCCGCGGTCTGATATTCGACGTCGGCATCGACGCGATCGAGCAGGCGTTCCGCGCCGAGCTCGGCCAGCTTGCTGTCGAAATCTTTGCCAGACTGGCAGAAGAATTCATAAGAAGTATCGCCGAGGCCAAAGACAGCGAACGCGGTCCCGTCCAGCTTCGGCGCTTTTTTCGAGAACAGGAACTTATGCAATGCGACCGCTTCTTCCGGCGGCTCACCTTCCCCCTGGGTGGACGTCACGACCACCAGCAGTTTTTCCGCAGCAATTTGTTTGAATTTATAATCGCCTGCATTCACCAGCTTCACGTTCAGCTTCGCTGCCAGCAGATCGTCGCGCAGCGCTTCGGCGACGCGGCGGGCGTTGCCGGTTTGCGAGGCGGAAATCAGCGTGATCGAGGGCACCTCAGCGGCCTGGGCAGGAACGGCCACAGCCGCGCCGGACTGCTGATTCAGCACGCCCCAGAAATAGCCAGACACCCAGGCAAGCTGGGTAGGCGTGAAGTCAGTGGTGGCCGCCTGAAGGCGCGCCAGTTGCTCCGGGTTGAGCGGCAGCAAGTTGGAAGGTGTGGCCTGTGTCGTCATGCGTCGTTTGTTCCAGTAAGCAAAGCTGTTGTTCGCGCCCTGTCAGCGCGACAAAAACAGAAGAGAATAGAAGGGTAACGGTGCTGATAGTAACAATTAAAGAAGGGATGGAAATAATAAATAACCAAATGGACTAACCTGTTTTAGTTGTAGTTATTAACAACAAAATCGATTAAATAACCACATGAAATATAACCATTTAATTCAGATAACCCAGATAAATGTGTCCATTTTCTGTTCAGGGCCGTTTTAGTTAATGCGAAAAAATGTGCTTTCCGGTACCCTACGGCGGTTTTTTTCGTCCTGTTGAGAGTCAATGATGTCCACCACGCTGTTTAAAGATTTCACCTTCGAAGCCGCCCACCACCTGCCGCACGTCCCGGAAGGGCACAAATGCGGTCGCCTGCATGGCCACTCCTTTATGGTGCGTCTGGAGATCACCGGTGAAGTCGATCCCCATACCGGGTGGATCATGGATTTTGCCGAGCTGAAGGCCGCCTTCAAGCCGACATACGATCGCCTGGACCACTATTATCTGAACGATATCCCCGGTCTGGAAAACCCCACCAGCGAAGTGCTGGCGAAATGGATCTGGGATGAGATGAAACCGCGGGTACCGCTGCTGAGCGCCGTGATGGTCAAAGAGACCTGCACCGCTGGCTGCGTCTATCGCGGCGAGTAAGCGAAAAAAAGCCCGGTCAGTACGCTGCCGGGCTTTTTTTCAGGCAATATTCAAATACTTGTGCGTCTGCATGGACAGGCGCCAGTTGCGGGCGATGCAGGTGTCGATACACAGGCGCGTCGCGTCTTCTTTCTGACTGATCGGCTGCAGGGCGATGATCCGCGGTTTGTCATCGCTCAGCGTTTCCAGCAGTTCGTCCAGCGCTTCGATGTCGCGGACGCGCCCTACCGGATGCTTGATCTCATCCGCCCGCTGCAGAGCCTGCGACAGCACATCATACCCGCCACGCATATTAACCTTCGGGGATACCGTCACCCAGGTGTTGTGGCTGCAGCGCACTTCATGGGTGCCGCTGGTTTCAATCTGACAGCTAAAGCCGTTTTGTTCCAGAAGCGAGGTTAACGGCGTTAAATCATGAATGCAGGGTTCACCGCCGGTAATGACCACGTGGCGGGCAGTCCACCCCTGGCGCCCAATAATCGCCAGCAGATCCTCGCTGCTTGCCGGCCCCCACTTATCGCTCTCTTTGGTTTTCGCCAGGATGCTGAACAACGACACTTCCCGATCGGCCAGCTTGTCCCAGGTATGCTTAGTGTCGCACCACGCGCATCCTACCGGGCATCCCTGCAGACGAATAAAAATGGCAGGCACGCCGGTGAAGTAACCCTCGCCTTGCAGGGTCTGGAACATCTCGTTAATCGGGTACTGCATAGTCATCTCTGTTTAGGGTCATAAACGTCCATTATCGCAGATTTCAGCGCACAGGTCTTGTCCTGCGCTGCGATCCCTTTTTTACCCCTTCGTCAATATCCGTGTCGGGAATAATATTATTGATTAAAGAAACAATCTTTTCTTTTGGCTTAATTTATTAGCATGATAAGAATTAAAATAATTAATATTCTGACACGTGGACTGAAAATGTGTAACAGAAAATGTTATTCCTGTCATTCAGGATAAAATAAAAGGTCCAGACAGCAAAATAAAAAACCTTAAAATACAGTGATGTACAAACTGATACATGAAAGAGTGAATTATCTGGCCGATCTGCGAGTCCAATTCAATCCGCCGGTGATAATAACCTTAAACTGGTCTTAATAAATCCCTGATCGGGCCCCTTCTTTATTTAATCGTCGTTTACTTTTGCCCGCCTAGAATCCCGCAGACCAACCATAATGAGATAGCGTTTATGACCACATTATTAATTACCGGCGTTACGGGGTTTCTGGGCGGTGCCGCGTTAGAGAAAATACTCCATCAGGAAACCCGGTTAGATCTGCTACTGCTCGTGCGTGCTGATAGCCCCGAGGCAGGCCTCGAACGGGTCAAAGAGAACATGCGTAAGTTCAACATCGCCGAGGAGAAGCTGGCGATGCTTCACCCGCAGCATATCCTGCTGGGCGATCTCGCTACTCCGGAGCATTTTCTTAACGATCCGCGCCTCGATCAGGTGACGCATGTCCTCAACTGCGCCGCTGTCGCCTCGTTTGGCAGCAACCCGCTCATCTGGAAGGTTAACGTTGAGGGTACGCTGCGCCTGGCGCAACGGATGGCGCAGGTTGAGGGTCTGCAGCGTTTTCTGCACGTCGGCACAGCGATGTCATGTTCGCCTGAGCCGGATTCACTGGTCGCCGAAAGCGCGGAGTTTCGGGAACGCGCTGAGCACCTGGTGGAATACACCCACTCGAAATCAACCATCGAGCAGTTGATGCAGCAGCATTGCCCTACACTGCCGCTGGTCATTGCCCGCCCTTCTATCGTGGTGGGTCATACCCATCACGGCTGCCGGCCTTCCAGCAGTATTTTCTGGGTGTTCAGCATGGGGCTGATGCTGCAGAAATTTTTATGTTCCATGGAGGACCGAATCGATGTCATCCCGGTGGACTACTGCGCTGATGCCCTGCTGATGCTGCTTAACCAGCCGCTGGCTCACGGCGAAGTGGTGCACATCTCTGCCGGGGAGGAGAATAGCGTGAAGTTTGCCGAAATCGACCGGGCGATGGCTCAGGCCCTCGAACAGGCCCCGGTGGGGGATAAGTACGCCCAGGTCAGCTATGACACGCTGGTCAAAATGCGTCGTGAACTGAAAGGGATATTTGGGCCATGCAATGAACGTCTGATGCTGAAAGCCATGCGCTTATATGGCGCGTTCGCTACGTTGAATGTGCGCTTTAGTAACGACAAGCTGTTGAGCATGGGAATGCCAAAACCACCGCGTTTTACGGATTACATCGACCGCTGCGTGGAGACCACTCGCGGGCTGTCGATCCCCCAGCAAATGGCCGTCGATTTTAAATAATCGCCGACGAGGTAAAAAAAATGCCAGCCCTGAGGCTGGCATTATTATTTCACAAAGACAGGATTATGCCTGGCCTTTGATCTCTTTACGACCGTTGAACGGCGCTTGCTCACCCAGCGCTTCTTCGATACGAATCAGCTGGTTGTATTTAGCAACGCGGTCAGAACGGCTCATAGAACCGGTTTTGATCTGGCCTGCAGCGGTACCGACAGCCAGGTCAGCGATGGTCGCGTCTTCAGTTTCGCCAGAACGGTGAGAGATGACAGCGGTGTAGCCAGCGTCTTTCGCCATCTTGATGGCAGCCAGAGTTTCGGTCAGAGAACCGATCTGGTTGAATTTGATCAGGATGGAGTTAGCGATACCTTTTTCGATGCCTTCTTTCAGGATCTTGGTGTTGGTTACGAACAGGTCGTCACCAACCAGCTGGATTTTGTCGCCCAGTACTTTGGTCTGGTATGCGAAACCGTCCCAGTCAGATTCGTCCAGGCCATCTTCGATGGAGACGATCGGGTACTGTTTGGTCAGGTCTTCCAGGAAGTGAGTGAACTCTTCAGAGGTGAACGCTTTGTTGCCTTCGCCAGCCAGAACGTATTTACCGTCTTTGTAGAATTCAGATGCTGCGCAGTCCATCGCCAGGGTGATGTCTTTGCCCAGCTCGTAGCCAGCAGCTTTAACCGCTTCAGCGATAACAGCCAGTGCTTCGGCGTTAGAACCCAGGTTCGGCGCGTAGCCGCCTTCGTCACCAACGGCAGTGTTCATGCCTTTGGACTTCAGCACTTTCGCCAGGTGATGGAACACTTCAGAACCCATGCGTACGGCTTCTTTCAGGGTCGGCGCGCCAACCGGCTGAATCATGAATTCCTGGATGTCGACGTTGTTGTCAGCGTGCTCACCACCGTTGATGATGTTCATCATCGGAACCGGCATGGAGTATTTGCCCGGAGTGCCGTTCAGTTCCGCGATGTGCGCGTACAGCGGCAGGCCTTTGGACGCTGCAGCTGCTTTGGCGTTTGCCAGAGAAACAGCCAGGATAGCGTTCGCACCGAAGTTAGATTTGTTTTCAGTACCGTCCAGGTCGATCATGATCTTGTCGATGCCAGCCTGATCTTTAGCATCTTTGCCCAGGATTGCCTGAGCGATCGGGCCGTTTACCGCAGCAACAGCTTTGGTTACGCCTTTACCCAGGAAACGGGATTTGTCGCCATCGCGCAGTTCCAGCGCTTCGCGGGAACCAGTAGAAGCACCTGACGGAGCAGCTGCCATACCGACGAAACCACCTTCCAGGTGTACTTCGGCTTCAACAGTCGGGTTACCACGGGAGTCGATGATTTCACGACCGATGACTTTAACGATTTTGGACATTAGGTTTTCCTCAGTACAAGTTAAACTAAAACTCCAGACAAACAATGCACCCAGTTGGGTGCATTGCCGTTCTAACTCTTTTACTTCGCCTGACGCTTCTGGTACTCGCTCGCGGCTTTCACAAAGCCAGCAAACAGCGGGTGCCCATCACGCGGCGTCGAAGTAAACTCCGGGTGGAACTGGCAGGCAACAAACCACGGATGGTTCGGCACTTCGATGATCTCGACCAACTGATCATCCCCGGAACGGCCCGCAACGCGCAGACCAGCAGCTTCAATCGGTTTCAACAACATGTTGTTGACTTCGTAGCGGTGACGATGGCGCTCGGTGATGGTCGGCTCGCCGTACAGCTGGCGCACCAGAGATTCATCATCCAGCTGGCACTGCTGTGCGCCCAGGCGCATGGTGCCGCCCAGATCGCTCTTCTCGGAGCGGACTTCAACGTTGCCATCTTCGTCACGCCATTCGGTAATCAGGGCCACAACCGGGTATTTACAGTCTGGCACAAATTCCGTCGAGTTGGCGTTTTCCATACCCGCTACGTTGCGCGCGAACTCAATCAGCGCAACCTGCATACCCAGGCAGATGCCCAGATAAGGAATATTGTTCTCACGCGCATAGCGCGCGGTGGCGATCTTACCTTCCACACCGCGGTAGCCGAAGCCGCCCGGGATAAGGATAGCATCTAAATCCTTGAGGATTTCGACGCCGCGCGTTTCCACATCCTGCGAATCGATCAGCTTGATGTTGACGGTCACGCGGTTTTTCAGACCACCGTGTTTCAGCGCTTCAATCACCGACTTGTAGGCATCCGGCAGTTCAATGTACTTACCGACCATACCAATGGTGACTTCGCCTGCCGGATTGGCTTCTTCATAGATTACCTGTTCCCATTCGGCCAGGTTTGCTTCCGGACAAGTTAAGCTGAATCGTTTACAAATATAATCGTCCAGCCCCTGAGATTTCAACAGGCCCGGAATTTTATAAATGGAATCGACGTCTTTCAGAGAAATCACAGCCTTTTCCGGAACGTTACAGAACAAAGCAATTTTGGCTCGTTCGTTGGCCGGAACCGCGCGGTCTGAGCGGCAGATCAGGATATCTGGCTGGATACCGATGGAAAGCAGCTCTTTCACGGAGTGCTGGGTCGGCTTGGTTTTGACTTCGCCCGCAGCGGCCATGTACGGCACCAGGGTCAGGTGCATAAACAGGGTATGCTCGCGGCCGATCTCTACCGCCATCTGACGAATGGCTTCGAGGAACGGCAGGGATTCGATATCGCCTACGGTACCGCCGATTTCCACCAGTACGACGTCATGGCCTTCGCCGCCCGCCAGTACGCGCTCTTTGATAGCGTTGGTGATGTGTGGAATAACCTGAACGGTGGCACCCAGATAGTCGCCACGGCGCTCTTTGCGCAGTACGTCGGAGTAGATACGGCCGGTGGTGAAGTTGTTGCGACGCGTCATCTTGGTACGGATGAAACGCTCATAGTGGCCCAGGTCCAGATCGGTTTCTGCGCCGTCTTCAGTAACGAACACTTCCCCATGCTGGATTGGGCTCATGGTGCCCGGATCGACGTTGATATACGGATCCAGTTTCATGATGGTCACGTTGAGACCACGGGCTTCAAGAATGGCTGCCAGGGAGGCTGCGGCAATGCCTTTACCCAGAGAGGATACGACCCCGCCGGTCACAAAAATATAGTTCGTTGTCATGCTGAACCTGAGAAGTTAGGGTAAAACGATGGAATAACCAGGACGGGAAAGTAGTATACCCGAACATGCGTGACGCCACAAACTTTCATTCTTCCCCTCCCCTTCGTTCTTCAAGTTGCACCTGTGTTGCGACTCGAACAACTCGAAGAGGCAGGCTACATGGTGTTTCAACGACATAACGGAAAGAGAAAATAGACGCTTTTGGCGAAATGTTTTTGACGTAAATCAAGCGCTTGTTATTTATAAAATCACACAAATCGCGCTTGATCACGAAAACTCGTTAGAGATCAGTTTCCTGGCGTTTTACTTCCTGCCACACTTCTTCCATGGTATCGAGGTCGATGCCGGTCATTTCCAGGCCGCGGGCGGCGACAATGCGCTCGACCTCGCGGAAGCGACGCTCAAATTTGCGGTTTGCTTTCTGCAGCGCCACCTCGGCTTTGACCCCTAAATGACGGGATAAATTCACCGTGGCAAACAGCAGATCGCCCACTTCCTCTTCCAGTTTTGCTTCATCCACCACCGCCTGCTGCGCTTCATGCATCACTTCATCAATTTCTTCATGCACCTTGTCGAGCACCGGTCCCAGCGAGGTCCAGTCGAAACCGACCGCCGAGCAGCGGCGCTGGATTTTGTGCGCACGCATTAGCGCCGGCAGGCTATGGGGAATATCGTCCAGCGCCGAGTGCTGGGCTTTTTCCGCTCGCTCCGCGCTTTTGATCTGCTCCCAGCGCGCCAGGACTTCGCTGCTGTTTCCTGCGGTAGCATCAGCGAAAATATGGGGATGGCGACGCTCCAGCTTGTCGCTGATGGCAGCGCAGATATCGTCAAAGTTAAAGCGTCCCTCTTCCTGCGCCATTTGCGCATAGAACACCACCTGGAACAGCAGATCGCCCAGCTCACCGCGCAGGTCGTCAAAATCTTCCCGCTGGATAGCATCGAGGACCTCGTAGGTCTCCTCAAGGGTGTAAGGGGCGATAGTGGCAAAGGTCTGCTCTTTATCCCACGGGCAGCCGTTTTCCGGGTCGCGCAGGCGCTTCATAATGCCGAGCAGGCGGTCGATTTGGGTCATGTGAGGATCCTGGAAATGTAAAAAATGGTAGAAATTAATATCGGTTTGCAACTTTTGAGCCCGGGAAAAGCGTTTTTCACGTGTGACTCCAGCGTACTTTGCGCTCCCGGTAAATGTTCTGCCATATGTCTCCTGTGGTACAGGGAGCGCACAGGGGGCGGCCAGTCGCCGCCCCCTGTACCCCCGGGCTCCGGCCAGCAAAATCGCCGCTGCGCGGTGCCTTCGACTTATCCCTGCAGGCTTCGGGTCGGGCCGAGGCAGCGTCCCTGCAAAACACGGCCCTCAGCCCGCATCCATGCGGGCTGCCCCTGCCTTCCGGGAACGTCTCAGCGATTTTGAGGCCGCCAACGCCGGCAGTTTCAGCAGCCATTGCCCCAGCGGTCATTCATTGACCTGGCCTGGAGAGGACTTAACCGCCGTGCAGACGGCGCGCGTCAATGACATCGGGCACCAGGTTCAGCTTACCGAGCACCCGGCCCAGCACCTGCAGGTTGTAAATCTCAATGGTCATATCGATGGTTGCCAGCTGCTGACGGGTATCGCTGCGGCTGGCGACACCCAGCACATTCACCTTCTCATTGGCGAGAATGGTGGTGATATCGCGCAGTAAACCGCTGCGATCGTTCGCCTCCACCCTGACCACCAGCGAGTAGCCCGCCGAGTAGCTTTCACCCCATACCGCATCGACGATGCGCTCCGGAGCATGCGACTGCAGTTCAGCCAGCTGATCGCAGTCGGCGCGATGCACGGAAATCCCGCGCCCCTGGGTGATAAAGCCGACGATCTCATCACCCGGGATCGGCTGGCAGCAGCGGGCAATATGGTGCATCAGGTTGCCTACCCCTTCCACCACCACCCGGCCATTGTCCTTGGTGCGGTTCTGTGGGGCGTAGGTTTTCTGCTGCAGCTGCTTCAGCGCGGCCGCATCCTGCTCAGCGGCGCTCGGTTTATTGAACTGCGCCTGCAGGAAATTGACCATCTGGTTGAGACGGATATCGCCGCCGCCAATGGCAGCCAGCAGTTCATCGAGCTCGTTGAAGTTGTAGCGCGGCAGCAGGTGTTTTTCCGCATCCTTAAGACTGATGCCCAGATGCTCCAGCTCGTCGTCGAGGATCTGCCGACCAGCGAGAATATTCTTGTCGCGGTCCTGCTTACGGAACCAGGCGTGGATCTTCGAGCGTCCGCGACTGGTGGTCACGTAGCCGAGGTTAGGGTTCAGCCAGTCGCGGCTCGGGTTCGGCTGCTTCTGGGTAATAATTTCAATCTGATCGCCCATCTGCAGCTGATAGGTGAACGGCACGATACGGCCGCCAATTTTGGCGCCGATGCAGCGATGGCCGACGTCGCTGTGGATATGGTAGGCAAAGTCGAGCGGCGTCGACCCTGCTGGCAGGTCCACCACGTCGCCTTTCGGCGTAAAGACATACACCCGGTCGTCGAAAACCTGGCTGCGCACTTCGTCGAGCATTTCGCCAGAGTCGGCCATCTCTTCCTGCCAGGCAATCAGCTTACGCAGCCAGGCGATGCGGTCCTCATAGCCACGGCCACCGCCGGTGCCCGCTCCCGCCCCCTCTTTGTACTTCCAGTGCGCAGCCACGCCAAGCTCAGCATCTTCATGCATCTGCCGGGTGCGAATTTGAATCTCCACCGTCTTGCCGCTCGGGCCCAGCACCACGGTATGAATAGACTGATAGCCGTTGGGTTTCGGGTTGGCCACGTAGTCATCGAATTCATCCGGCAGGTGACGATAGTGGGTATGGACGATCCCCAGCGCGGCGTAACAATCCTGCAAACGCTCGGCCACGATGCGCACCGCGCGAACGTCAAACAGCTCGTCAAACGCGAGGTGTTTTTTCTGCATTTTGCGCCAGATGCTGTAGATGTGCTTCGGCCGGCCATAGACTTCCGCCTTGACGCCTTCGGCTTTCATCTCCGAGCGCAGGTGACCGACGAACTCGTCGATGTAATGCTCACGGTCGATACGGCGTTCGTGGAGCAGTTTAGCAATGCGCTTGTATTCTGCCGGATGCAGATAACGGAAGCAGTAATCTTCCAGCTCCCACTTCAGCTGGCCGATACCTAAGCGGTTCGCCAGCGGCGCATAGATATTGGTGCACTCTTTCGCCGCCAGCACGCGTTCATCTTCCGGCGCGTCTTTGACCTCGCGCAGATGCGCGATCCGCTCAGCAAGCTTGATGACCACGCAGCGGAAATCGTCAACCATCGCCAGCAGCATGCGGCGAATGTTATCCACCTGCTCGGAAGATACCGAGTCGTTATGGGTGGCTTTTAGCTGGCGGATAGCGGCCATGTCCCGCACCCCGTGAATCAGGGTCACGACCGATTTACCCACGCTCTCCTGCATGACCTCTTCACTAACGACTTCACCGTCCGCCAGTGGGAACAACAGCGCCGCGCGCAGCGTATCGAGATCCATACTCAGGGTGGACAGAATCTCCACCATTTCGACGCCACGCCACAGCAGCAGGTCTGCCTGCGGGTGTCCTTGCGTTTTTTCGCGACAATAATCCCAGGTTTCGGCTAAGCGCTCACACGACTGCTGGCTGGAAATCCCCAGACTCGCGATCCATTTCTTCGGGTCAAATTCACCAGCTTTATTAAGATGTGCACTTCTTACCGCAACCATTGTCCTCTCCTTAAGGGACCGGCCTGCCGAAGTCGGCAAGCCTCAACTTTCTACATGTCATCCTGCAGGTCGCGTCAGCATTGACGGCCAGGGTGGCTCTTCTGCGACGTTGTGAATGACCTTATGTAAGCCTGCGCTCAAACAACACCATTGATTCCAGATGACCGGTATGCGGGAACATATCCAGCATCGCCAGGCGTTGAATCTGATATCCAGCCTGCAACAGGGTTTCGCTGTCTCGCGCCAGCGTCGCCGGGTTGCAGGAAACATACACCACCCGCCGCGGTGCCAGTTTTATAATATGCGGCATCACGCCCGGCGCGCCGGCGCGGGCCGGGTCCAGCAGCACTTTATCAAAGCCGTGCTTCGCCCAGGCCTGACGGGTGACATCCTCTTCCAGATTTTCATGGAAGAAAGTGACATTTGATAAACCATTGAGGGCGGCGTTTTCCCGCCCCTTTTCTACCAGCGCGGGCACCCCTTCCACCCCCACCACGTGGGCGGCGCGAGTCGCCAGCGGCAGGGTAAAATTGCCCATTCCGCAGAACAGGTCCAGTACCCGGTCCTCTGGCTGCAGATCCAGCCATTCCAGCGCAGTACGCACCATCTGCTGATTCACGCCGTCGTTGACCTGGATAAAATCCCGCGGGCTGAACACTAAGCGTAGTCCGTCTGAGGTATACCATGGCGCTTCGCCATGAATATGTTCCAGTATCTCGCTTTGCGGCGCGAGGTACAGGGAAAGACCGTGAGTTTGCGAAAAGCGTTCCAGTTTTTCCCTGTCGCCCGCTGGCAGGGCAGCGGTATGGCGCAGCACCATCAGCGGGCCGTTGTCCGCCTGCACCAGCTCGACGTGGCCGAGGTGGCGTAATGCGCTCAGCGCGCTTAAGCACTCGCGCACGGCGGGCAGCAATGCCTCAAGCTGGGGCACCAAAACAGGGCATTGCACCACATCGACGATCGCTTTGGCGTTGGCCTGGCGAAAACCCATCTGCAATTGTTGGGTCTTTGGCTGATAATTCAAGCTTAAGCGCGCGCGACGGCGGTAGCCCCACGGCACGCCGGCGATGACCTCATCCACCTCACGCTTCATCAGCCGCGCCAGCGCGGCGCGTTTACTTTGCTGCTGAAGCGCGACGCTGGCATGCTGTTGTTGGCAGCCGCCGCAGACGCCAAAATGCGGGCAGCGCGGCGCCTGGCGCTGCGGGCTGTCGGTTAGACGGCGTTTCACCTGGGCGCGGGCGTACTGTTTTTTGTCTTCCACCAGCACCACCTCGGCCTGCTCCTGCGGCAGCACACCGCTCACGAACAGCGCCTTCCCCTGGTGGCGGGCAACGCCCTGACCAAAGGGATCGAGGTCATTGACTGTAACGGTTATGATCTGGCGCGTCGTCACACGCCGTTTTGCAGAGTAGAATTGCGCCATCGTAGAGAGTTGTCTCAATCAAATAAAACGAGCTCGTTCAGGGCGGCAGTGCCGCGAAGCGCACCGACGCGCACAGAACGATGATGTCTATATTCTCCCATAATGGAACCGCATGACCAACTACAGCCTGCGTGCTCGCATGATGATTCTGATACTGGCGCCAACCGTCCTGATTGGGCTGTTGCTCAGTATTTTCTTTGTCGCTCATCGTTATAACGACCTGCAACGCCAGCTGGAGGACGCCGGCGCCAGCATTATTGAGCCGCTGGCGGTCTCCAGCGAATATGGGATGAATTTGCAAAACCGCGAATCCATCGGCCAGCTGATCAGCGTCCTGCATCGGCGTCATTCGGAGATCGTGCGGGCCATCTCGGTATACGATTCGCATAACCGGCTTTTTGTCACCTCCAATTACCAGCTCAACCCCAGCGAACTGCAGATCCCGAAAGGCGAGGCATTTCCCCGCCATCTCAGCGTCATCCGCGACGGCGACATCATGATCCTGCGCACGCCGATCGTCTCGGAAAGCTATTCGCCCGATGAGTCCCCCGAATCTGACGCCAAAATGCCGGGCAATATGCTGGGCTACGTCGCGCTGGAGCTGGATCTGAAATCAGTCCGCCTCCAGCAGTACAAAGAGATTTTCATCTCCAGTGTGATGATGCTGTTCTGCATTGGCATCGCGCTGATCTTCGGCTGGCGCCTGATGCGCGACGTCACCGGGCCTATCCGCAATATGGTCAACACCGTCGACCGCATCCGCCGCGGACAGCTGGACAGCCGGGTCGAGGGTTTTATGCTCGGCGAACTGGATATGTTGAAAAACGGCATTAACTCGATGGCCATGTCGCTGGCGGCCTACCATGAGGAGATGCAGCACAACGTCGACCAGGCGACCTCCGATCTGCGGGAAACCCTTGAGCAGATGGAGATCCAGAACGTTGAGCTGGACCTGGCGAAAAAGCGCGCCCAGGAGGCGGCGCGCATTAAGTCTGAGTTCCTGGCCAATATGTCCCACGAACTGCGCACCCCGCTCAATGGGGTGATCGGCTTTACCCGCCTGACGCTGAAAACCGATCTCAACGCCACGCAGCGCGACCACCTGACCACCATCGAACGTTCGGCCAATAATCTGCTGGCGATCATCAATGACGTGCTCGACTTTTCCAAGCTGGAAGCCGGGAAGCTGATTCTGGAGAGTATTCCGTTCCTGCTGCGCACCTCGCTTGATGAAGTGGTCACCCTGCTGGCGCATTCCGCGCACGATAAAGGGCTGGAGCTGACGCTGAACATTAAGAACAATGTGCCGGATAACGTCATTGGCGACCCGCTCCGTCTGCAGCAGATTGTGACCAACCTCGTGGGCAATGCGATTAAATTCACCGAGCACGGCAATATCGACGTGCTGGTGGAGCAGCGGGCCATCAGCAACTCGCGGGTACAGATCGAAATTCAGATCCACGATACCGGCATCGGCATCCCCGAGCGCGACCAGTCCCGACTGTTCCAGGCCTTCCGTCAGGCCGATGCCAGCATTTCACGCCGGCACGGCGGCACCGGGCTTGGGCTGGTGATCACCCAGCGTCTGGTCAAAGAGATGGGCGGCGATATTTCGTTCCACAGTCAGCCGAACCGCGGCTCCACCTTCTGGTTCCATATCAGCCTTGATCTCAACCCGAACGCCATTCCGGATATGCTGAACACCGACGGGCTGACGGGCAAACGTCTGGCCTATGTGGAAGCCAACGCGACGGCGGCGCAATGTACGCTGGAGATGCTGGCCGCCACGCCGCTGGAGGTGATCTACAGCCCTACCTTCTCCTCGCTGGCGGAAGCGCAGTACGACATTCTGCTGGTCGGCATCCCGGTCTCAATGCGCGATTTGTCGCCGCATCGGGAAAAATTAGTCAAAGCCTGCGCGATGTCTGACAACGTGCTGCTTGCTCTGCCATGTCATGCCCAGGTCAGCGCCGAAGCCCTGAAGCGCGACGGCGTCGCTGCCTGCCTGTTGAAACCGCTCACTACCACCCGCCTGCTGCCGGCGCTGGTGGCCACCAATCATGCGCCGGCTTCCGCGCCGTTGACGCAAACCGACAGCCATAAGCTGCCGATGACCGTGATGGCCGTCGACGACAATCCGGCTAACCTGAAGCTGATTGGCGCCCTGCTGGACGACCTTGTGCAGCAGGTGATCCTCTGCGACAGCGGCCAGCAGGCCGTGGACCAGGCCAAGCGGCTGCAGATGGATCTGATCCTGATGGATATTCAGATGCCGGATATGGACGGCATCCGCGCCTGCGAGCTGATTCATCATCTGTCGCATCATCAGCAAACCCCGGTGATTGCGGTCACCGCGCACGCCCTGGAGGGCCAGCGGGAG
Source organism: Klebsiella sp. X1-16S-Nf21 (assembly GCF_002837615.1). Taxonomy (NCBI): domain Bacteria; kingdom Pseudomonadati; phylum Pseudomonadota; class Gammaproteobacteria; order Enterobacterales; family Enterobacteriaceae; genus Klebsiella; species Klebsiella sp. X1-16S-Nf21. The sequence goes on along the minus strand of NZ_PJDK01000009.1, from coordinate 45,350 downwards.
AAGCTGTTGAGCGCCGGCATGAACGATTATCTGGCGAAGCCAATCGAAGAAGAGAAACTGCACGCTCTGCTGCTGCGCTATCAGCCCGGCCTGCTCAGCGTCGCTCCGGCGGCGCTACCGCCCGCAGAGCCGGTCATCGACCATAACCTGACGCTTGACTGGCAGCTGGCGCTGCGTCAGGCCGCCATGAAGCCGGATCTGGCGCGGGAGATGCTGCAGATGCTGATCGCCTTTATGCCGGAGGTGCGTAATAAAGTGGAAGAGCAGCTGGTGGGCGAGCAGCCGGAAGGGCTGGTGGATCTGATCCACAAGCTGCACGGCAGCTGCAGCTACAGCGGCGTGCCGCGGTTGAAAAAGCTGTGCCACACCCTGGAGAGCCAGCTGCGGTCGGGTACCGCCGCCGAGGACCTGGAGCCGGAGCTGCTCGAGCTGTTAGACGAGATGGATAATGTGGCCCGCGAAGCGTGCCGGATGGGCGTGTAAACCCCGGATAGCGGCGCTACGCGCCTCATCCAGGCTACGCCCTACGGTCCGGTATTCGGTTGGTAGCCCCGGTAAGCGTAAGCGCCACCGGGGATGGTTCCCGGATCGCGGTGCTACGCACCTTATCCGGGTTACAAATACCACTGCGCCAGCCGGGTTACCGCTTATCGCCCATCTGCAAAACCGCGGCGACGTTACGCGCCGTCATCCGCAGGTTGGCGGCGGCATTGGCCAGCGCTTCATCCAGGGTACAGATGGTATATAACACGCTGAATACCGCATCCAGTCCGTGCTGATGCACCACCCCGACATCGGCGGTAAGGCTGCCGGCAATCCCAATCACCGGAACGTTAAAACGCTTCGCCACCTTAGCTACCCCCACCGGCACCTTGCCGTGGATCGTCTGGCTATCGATACGCCCTTCGCCGGTGATCACTAAATCGGCATCCGCCACCCGCGTCGCCAGCTGCAGCGCATCGGTGACGATCTCAATGCCCGGGCGCAGCGTTGCGCCACAAAACGCATACAGCGCCGCCCCCATGCCGCCCGCCGCGCCACCGCCTTCCAGGCTCAGCACATCGATATCTAAATCACGGGCGATTATCCGGGCATAGTGCAGCAGGCCGCTGTCGAGGCGGTCGATCATCTGCGTCGTCGCCCCTTTTTGCGGGCCAAACACCGCGCTGGCCCCCTGCGGGCCGGTTAGCGGGTTGGTGACGTCGCAGGCAACCTCAATCCGGCAATCTGCCAGCCGCGGATCGAGTTCGCTAAGGTCGATACGCGCCAGCGTCTCCAGCGCGCCGCCCCCGGAGGCGATTTGCTGGCCGTCGGCGGTCAACAGTTTCGCCCCCAGCGCCTGCGCCATCCCGGCGCCGCCGTCATTGGTCGCACTGCCGCCAATGCCAATAATGATCTGTCGCACGCCGGCGTCCAGCGCGTGTCGGATCAGCTCCCCGGTTCCCCAGGAAGTGGTCAGCAGCGGATTACGCTGCGCCGGCGGGACGCTCTCCAGCCCGCTGGCTGCCGCCATTTCGATAAAGGCGCACTGGCGATCGCCGGACAGCCCATAAAATGCCTCAACCGGTTCACCCAGCGGCCCGGTGACCGTCAGCGGAACCTGATGCCCGCCGGTCGCCGCCACCATGGCTTCCACCGTCCCTTCACCACCGTCGGCAACCGGCAGCTTGACGTACTCCGCGTCAGGATAAATCTCGCGAAAGCCTTGCTCTATCGCCGTGGCCACTTCCAGCGCGCTCAGACTCTCCTTCCAGGAATCCGGTGCGATCACTATTTTCATGTGCTGTCCTTACTCTGAGCCAACCCCTGGCGCTGTCGCGCAATGCCGGCCCCCGCAGAGGCCGGCGGCCATTTAGCGCACCATGCATGGACGCTTGTTGTCAAAGGTCCAGCCCGGGATCAGATACTGCATCGCCATCGCATCGTCGCGGGCGCCAAGACCATGTTTCTTATATAGCTCATTTGCCTGCATCACGCGGTCCATATCCAGCTCAACCCCCAGGCCCGGGGTACTCGGTACCTGCACCATACCGCCTTTGATTTCAAAAGGTTGTTTGGTCAGACGCTGGTTGCCCTCCTGCCAAATCCAGTGGGTATCAATCGCGGTGATTTTGCCCGGCGCCGCTGCCGCGACATGGGTAAACATCGCCAGCGACACGTCGAAGTGGTTATTGGAGTGCGATCCCCAGGTCAGGCCGAACTCATGGCACATCTGCGCCACACGCACCGACCCCTGCATGGTCCAGAAGTGCGGGTCCGCCAGCGGGATATCCACCGACTGCAGGGACAAGGTATGGCCCATCTGTCGCCAGTCGGTAGCGATCATATTGGTCGCGGTCGGCAGGCCCGTCGCGCGGCGGAACTCGGCCATCACTTCGCGGCCAGAGAAACCTTGTTCGGCGCCGCATGGGTCTTCCGCATAGGCCAGCACGCCCTTCAGCTGTTTACCAATCTGGATGGCTTCCTCCAGCAGCCAGGCGCCGTTCGGGTCGAGAGTGACGCGGGCATTCGGGAAGCGTTTCGCCAGGGCGCTGATCGCCTCAGCTTCTTCAAAACCGGCCAGCACGCCGCCCTTCAGCTTAAAGTCGTTGAAGCCATATTTTTCATACGCCGCTTCCGCCAGGCGGACCACCGCATCCGGCGTCATCGCCTCTTCATGGCGCAGGCGATACCATTCGCACTGCTCATCCGGCTGGCTCTGATAGGCCAGCGGCGTGGCGTGGCGGTTGCCGACAAAAAACAGATAGCCCAGCATTTCGACTTCGCTGCGCTGCTGGCCATCGCCAAGCAGAGAAGCGACATTGACGCCAAGGTGCTGGCCCAGCAGGTCCAGCAGCGCCGCTTCAATCCCGGTTACCACGTGAATGGTGGTACGCAGGTCGAAGGTCTGCAGGCCGCGGCCCCCGGCGTCGCGGTCGGCAAACTGGTTGCGCACCGCGCCCAGCACATTCTTGTACTCGCCCAGCGTTTTGCCCACCACCAGCGGCGCTGCATCTTCCAGGGTCTGGCGGATTTTTTCGCCGCCGGGGATTTCGCCGACGCCGGTATGCCCGGCGTTATCTTTGATGATCACAATATTGCGGGTGAAGTACGGGGCGTGCGCGCCGCTCAGGTTCATCAGCATGCTGTCATGGCCGGCAACCGGGATCACCTGCATGGTCGTAACAACGGGCGTTGAAGTGAAAGTCGTCATAGCATCATCCTTTTTAATTAGTGGCGGCCGAAAACGGGACGTTTGCGGTCGAATGTCCAGCCGGGGATCAGGTACTGCATCGGGCCTGCGTCGTTGCGCGCGCCGCCCGGCAGCGCTTTATAGGCCTCATGGGCTTTGCGCACCTGCTCCCAGTCAAGTTCCACGCCGAGTCCCGGCGCGTCTGGCACGGCAATGTTGCCGTGAATAATCTGCAGCGGATTTTTGGTCAGGCGCGCGTCGCCCTCCTGCCAGATCCAGTGGGTGTCAATGGCGGTGGGGTTGCCCGGCGCGGCGGCGCCGACGTGGGTAAACATCGCCAGGGAAATATCAAAGTGGTTGTTGGAATGGCAGCCCCAGGTGAGCCCCCAGTCGTCACACAGTTGCGCCACCCGTACCGCGCCGGAGAGCGTCCAGAAATGCGGATCCGCCAGCGGGATGTCGACGGCATTGAGCATCACCGCATGGCCCATTTCACGCCAGTTGGTGGCGATCATATTGGTGGCGACCGGCAGCCCGGTGGCACGACGGAACTCGGCCATCACCTCCCGGCCGGAGAAACCTTGCTCGGCACCGCACGGATCTTCGGCATAAGTCAGGACATCCTGCAGCCCTTTGCACAGCGCGATGGCCTCATCCAGCAGCCAGGCGCCGTTCGGGTCGACGGTGATGCGCGCCTCCGGAAAACGCTTTTTCAGCGCCCGCGCGGTGTCGATCTCCTGCTCGCCGGGCAGTACGCCGCCCTTCAGCTTAAAGTCTTTGAAACCGTAGCGATCCTGGGCGGCTTCCGCCAGACGCACTACCGCCTCGCTGCTCAACGCCTGCTGATGGCGCAGGCGGTACCATTCATGATCGCCCGGCGTATGGTCCAGATAGCCAAGGTCGGTTTTCTGCCGATCGCCAATATAGAACAGGTAGCCCAGCACGGTGACGGCATCACGCTGCTTACCCGGCCCCAGCAGCTCGCAGACCGGCACCTTCAGCACCTGGCCGAGCAGGTCGAGCAGCGCCGCTTCCAGCGCCGCCACCGCGTTAACCCTCAGTTCGAAGGTCCATGCCCCTTTGCCGAAGGTATCGAAATCCGCCGCCTGATTGCCTTTGTGCACCTGCTGCACTACGCGATTGAGTCGGGCGACCTCCTGGCCCACCACCTGCGGGATCGCCGCCAGCAGCGTCTGGTAGATAACCTCCCCGCCGGGCGCTTCGCCAACGCCGGTGTGGCCGGCATTATCGGTCAATACCACGATATTGCGGGTAAACCAGGCGTTGTGCGCCCCGCCGATGTTCAGCAGCATGCTGTCGTGCCCGGCCACCGGAATGACCTTCATCTCTGTGATAATCGGGCTGGATTGGGTAGTCATGATGAGCGCCCCACCACAGGTTTCAGTTCGATGCGTTTGATATCGCCCACCAGCACCAGGTAGCTCAGCACCGCCACCAGGGCATGGATGCCGACGTAGATCAGCGCGCCGTTGAACGAGCCGGTGGTGCCAACGATATAGCCGATGGCGATGGGAGTGACGATACCGGAGATATTGCCGAACATGTTGAACAGGCCGCCGGAGAGACCGCTAATTTCTTTCGGCGCGGTATCCGCCATCACCGCCCAGCCGAGCGCCCCGATCCCTTTGCCGAAGAAGGCCATTGCCATAAAGCCGATCACCATCCACTCCACGTTGACATAGTTACACATCAGCATGGTCATGGAGAGCAGCATCCCCAGCACGATCGGCGTTTTGCGCGCGATGTTCAGCGAGCCGGTGCGGCGCATTAACCAGTCGGAAATCACCCCGCCCAGCACCCCGCCGACAAAGCCGCACACCGCCGGAACGGAGGCGACAAAGCCGGCTTTGAGGATCGACATGCCGCGCGCCTGCACCAGATAAACCGGGAACCAGGTGATAAAGAAGTAGGTTAAGGCGTTGATGCAATACTGACCGATATAGATGCCGATCATCATCCGCGATCCGATCAGCTGTCTGATCTGTCCCATTTTGACGCTAAACGGCACTTTCTGCGCGCTACTCTTCTGATCCATGTTGATCAGCGCCCCGCCTTCGGCGATATAGTCCAGCTCTTTCTGGTTCACGCCCGGATGGTTGTTCGGATCGTGGATCACTTTCAACCACACAAAGCTGATCACAATCCCCAGGCCGCCCATAAAGAAGAATACGTGCGACCAACCCACCTCATGCGTCAGCCAGCCCATGATCGGCGCGAAGATAACGGTGGCAAAGTACTGGGCGGAGTTAAAAATCGATACCGCCGTCCCCCTCTCCTGCGCCGGGAACCAGGCGGCGACGATACGGCTGTTGCCCGGGAATGACGGCGACTCGGCAAGGCCGACGAGGAAACGCAGAGTGAACAGCGCGATGATAATGCCAAAGCCGCTGAAGATATCGACGAAGCCCTGCAGCAGGGTAAACATCGACCAGATGAAGATCGACCAGAAATAGACGCGCTTCGAACCGAAGCGGTCAAGCAGCCAGCCGCCCGGGATCTGGCCGATGACATACGCCCATGAGAACGCGGAGAACACATACCCCATGCCAACAGGATCGAGGCCGATATCTTTGGCCATTTCCGAACCGGCGATCGACAGCGTCGCCCGGTCACCATAGTTAAAAGAAGTGACGATAAACAGCATCACCACTATCCAGTAGCGGGCGTTGGTGCGCTTTTCAGCCGCCGTCGCCGCCTGACTTAATGAACTCATTGTTGTACTCCTGAATCATAGCGTTTAGCTACGTTCATTCTGAACAGCACAACCTGTAGGGTAATCAGAATGACGTGGTCGTGTTTTGATAGTTGTCGTTATATCTGGCACTGCATTTATCACTGGCTGGAGCAGTATATGAAGAGGCACACCGCGGCTCACCGTGCATCTACACAGCTTTTACGCCGCTATTGCAGGTGGTTTGTGGCGAATGCCTGAAAGAATGGGGGGAAGTTCACGGAAATGAAAAACCAGCGCCGCTGGAGCCGCAAAGCACAGCAAAAAGGGCCGGAGTGTGAAATACCTCACTTGACCCGGTGAAACTGGCTGGCTTAAGCCATGATATTGCTAAGGATATTGTGGCGTTTGCCTAAAGGCGTGGCGCCAGGAACGCGCTACCATTTTGACGTCCGCGTATCTGGCCGCGACGTATTGAAAGAGCGCCCTCTGCGTAGGGAGAGGGCAGCGCTTTTATTCGAGCAGGGTGGCCCACTGCTCAACCCACGGATTGGAGACGCTCTCCGGCTCCGGGTCTTCGCTGGCGTCAATCTTCAGCATCTCGCCGATGCGCTTCGCGCCCTGCTCCTGCAGTAGCTGGTCGAACTTCAGCCCGCCGCCGCAAAAGTTAGCATAGGTGCTGTCGCCGAGCGCGATAATGCCGTAGCGCAGATGGGGCTGATACATATCTTTCATCCCCTCATACAGCGGAACAATGCTGTCCGGCAGATCGCCCTGCCCGGTGGTGGAGGTGACCACCAGCACATATTTACCCGTATAGGATTCCCAGTCGTTGACCTGCGGATCCTCGTACACGGTTGCCTTGTGTCCCAGTCCGCTGAGGATCGCTTCCGCTTCTTCCGCGACCAGCAGCGAGTTGCCGTACATGGTGCCGACAAAAATTCCGACTTCCGCCATGCTATTATCTCCCTGGATTGACCTTATTCCCTTCATCCTGACCGCAGTCGTCGGCAAACTCAACCCTTTCATTTAGCGGGAGAAGCCCGCGCCAGCCAAACTGCGACAGGGCGCGCATCCAGACCTCGTCAAAACCAGCGCGCAGGGTCAGAGGCTCGCCGGTAAACGGATGGGTTAACGACAGCTCGCTGGCGTGCAGCATCAGGCGGTGACAGCCGAAATGTTCTGCGGCGCTGCGGTTTTGCCGCAGATCGCCGTGCTTGCTGTCGCCAAGGATCGGATGACGCAGATGAGCAAGATGACGGCGCAGCTGGTGCTTGCGGCCGGTTTTCGGCTCCAGTTCCACCAGCCCGTAGCGCGTGGTGGGATAACGCCCGGTTGCCACCGGCATCTCTACCGTCGCCAGGCCTCGGTAGTGGGTCACCGCCGGCTGCGGATCTTTGTCCTCACGAGCAAATTTATCGGCGATTTTATCCAGCTCTTCCACCAGCGGGTAATCCAGCAGCGCTTCGTCCATCAGCCAGCCGCGGACGATCGCATGGTAGCGCTTCTGGATCTGATGCTGTTCAAATTGCTGCGCCAGCAGGCGGCCCGCCTCGCTCGACAGCCCCATCAGCAGGACGCCGGAGGTGGGCCGGTCGAGACGATGAGCGGTAAAAACGTGCTGGCCAATCTGGTCGCGCACGGTCTGCATCACCACCACTTTCTCGTCGCGATCGAGCCAGCTGCGATGCACTAGCCAGCCCGAGGGTTTATTGACCGCCACCAGCCAGTCGTCCTGGTAGATAATCTCCAGCATCAGGCCTGCTCACCGGCAAACAGCGCGTCTAACAGCAGAAGTTCCGCCAGCATGGATTCGCGGACCGGGTGGGCCTGATCCAGAGCCATCTCGTAATAAGGCGCAACGGCAAAATTTTGCGGCAGCGGCTGACCGCTCTCCAGCAGCTGGTGCATACGCGGGATCAGGACCCACTGCAGCCACTCCAGCGGCTCCAGGGTATCCAGGCAAAACGGCTTATCGCTGGCGAAGGCGCTGCTGTCCGGCGCCGTCGCCTGCCAGTGCTCTGTTTCGCGCAGCAGGGCTTCAATGGCGCGCAGGCGATCGCGCACGCTATCGTGAAGAGTCATGGGGAAACCTCGATGAGTTAAAAACCGGGCGCAGGATAGCAAATCCGCAGAAGAAATAAAAAAAGGGAGCACTGTATAAACAGTGCTCCCGGTTCGTTTTGCAGCATTCCCGCTACATTGGTGCTCCCTGCTCGTCCTTGAAAACTTTTCCTGAGGTCTCCTGACCAATGTTCATCCATAAACTCGCGCATCCTGCTTTCACACCACCCCGATGCGAAATGACTTATCCTTAAGTTTGTCCCGATCTTCCTGATCCACCGTTCATCCTGAGCGGCTCTCGTTCTCCATCCTGGAGGTGTCCATTACGCGTTCCTGCGTTATCCTTGCTTCATCCTGAAGCCTGTCCTTGCAACGCCATCCTGGCGGGTCCTGCAGAAGCGCCATCATCCTGATGTTCGCTTCATTTCGCGACTTCCTGTCGACAGACATAGGATCACTGATTCTGCCTCGTCTTACAACCCTTCTTGAGACAATCTCTTAAGATTAGTCCCCACTCAAAAGGACGAAAAAATTAAGATCTGATTTGATACCAATGACTTATAAAAAAAAGAAGGGATTAAATTTGCCTTAAATGATGACGATCTCTTACAGGTTTTGTAAGAGATCTCTCACAAACGACCAGGTAGACTGGATTACAGAACCGGCTCAAGGTGGCTGAGGAAACTCGCAAGCGAGGGGGAAAGCATGATGCGTTTGGCGGTGCCGAGGGTCTCTTTGATCACCTCGCCGCTGAGATTACAGACGGAAATCACATCCCGTTCACTCTCGAGGGTGGCGATAAACAGCGTCGGCGCCAGCTTCAAGCGCTTCTGTACCACCAGGTGCCCGATTAAGTTTTCCTGCACCCGCTGGAAATCCTCTTCACTCCAGGTCTGCAGCAGCGTCAGCGTTTCGTCGGCAAACCGGCCGGTCATGTCGCCGGCAAACTGAGTGGTATAATAAGAATGAAGCGGCTGTTGTACCACAATATCCAGGGCGCGTTCAACCGCGCTGATATTTTGCGCCAGCGAAAACGGCTGCGGCTGCCAGAATACGGCCTCGCCTTGGGTATCAACGACGCAAGGCGACGGAACGCCGTAAAGCTCTTCACTGCGCGGCAGGCTGTTGCGCTGTTGCTGCCAGGCGGCGCAGTAACGTTGGGTAAAAGCGCGCAGCGCTTCTGCGGTCTGATGGTCCACCGGTTTCTCTCTTCACGTTAGACAGGATACACTGGAGAGATAGTGTACCCGCTTTACTATGGTGAAACATGTCTTCTTACGATAATCATCAGGCGCTGGCCGGCCTGACGCTCGGTAAATCAACCGATTACCGCGATACTTATGACGCCTCGCTGCTGCAGGGCGTCCCGCGCAGCCTTAACCGCGATCCGCTGGGCCTGCATGCCGATAACCTGCCGTTCCACGGCGCCGATATCTGGACGCTGTACGAACTCTCCTGGCTGAACGGCAAAGGCCTGCCGCAGGTGGCCGTCGGCCACGTCGAACTCCCCGACACCAGCGTCAATCTGGTGGAGTCAAAAAGCTTTAAGCTCTATCTCAACAGCTTTAACCAGACGCGTTTCGCCAGCTGGCAGGACGTTGCAGAGACGCTGACCCGCGATCTGAGCGCCTGCGCGCAGGGCGAGGTCAAGGTGGCGCTGTATCGGCTGGATGAACTGGAAGGCCAGCCGATTGCCCACCTGCACGGCGCCTGCATCGACGATCAGGATATCGAGATCGATAACTATCAGTTCAGCACCGACTATCTGCAGGGCGCCGCCAGCGGCAAAATCGTGGAAGAGACGCTGGTCAGCCATCTGCTGAAATCCAACTGCCTGATCACCCACCAGCCGGACTGGGGCTCGGTACAGATCCAGTATCGGGGGGCGAAAATCGACCGCGAGCAGCTCCTGCGCTATCTGGTCTCATTCCGCCATCATAACGAATTCCATGAGCAGTGCGTCGAGCGCATCTTTAACGATATTCTCCGTTTCTGCCAGCCGGAATCGCTTTCCGTTTACGCCCGCTATACGCGACGCGGCGGTCTGGATATCAACCCCTGGCGCAGCAACGGCGACTTTTCCCCCGCCACTGGCCGCCTCGCCCGACAATAATAAATAATTTCACAATATGCGTGCGTTTAGGCGCGCGCAAGGTTGTGGAAACGCCGCTCGCAGGGCTATTGTAATCACAGGAAGACCATAAGCGTCCTGTAAGGAGTTCACTTGATTACACATGTTAGCCCGCTTGGTTCAATGGATATGCTGTCGCAGCTGGAAGTGGATATGCTTAAGCGCACCGCCAGCAGTGACCTGTATCAACTCTTTCGCAACTGCTCGCTTGCTGTGCTCAACTCGGGGAGCCTGACCGATAACAGCAAGGAGCTGCTCTCCCGTTTTGAAAACTTCGATATTAACGTGCTGCGTCGCGAACGTGGCGTGAAGCTGGAACTGATCAACCCGCCGGAAGAGGCTTTCGTTGACGGGCGTATTATCCGTTCCCTGCAGGCCAACCTGTTCGCCGTGCTGCGCGATATCCTGTTCGTTTACGGCCAGATCCACAATACCGTTCGCTTCCCGAACCTCGATCTGGAAAGTTCGGTCCATATCACCAACCTGGTGTTTTCGATCCTGCGCAACGCCCGCGCGCTGCACGTCGGCGAAGCACCGAACATGATCGTCTGCTGGGGCGGTCACTCCATTAATGAAAACGAATATCTCTACGCCCGCCGCGTCGGTACGCAGTTGGGACTGCGCGAACTGAACATCTGCACCGGCTGCGGGCCTGGCGCAATGGAGGCCCCGATGAAAGGCGCCGCCGTCGGCCACGCGCAGCAGCGCTACAAAGACAGCCGCTTTATCGGCATGACCGAACCGTCCATCATTGCCGCAGAACCGCCGAACCCGCTGGTCAACGAACTGATCATCATGCCGGATATCGAAAAGCGTCTGGAAGCCTTCGTGCGCATCGCCCACGGGATCATTATCTTCCCGGGCGGCGTCGGCACTGCCGAAGAGCTGCTCTATCTGCTGGGTATTCTGATGCATCCGGAGAACAAAGCGCAGGTGCTGCCGCTGATCCTCACCGGACCGAAAGAGAGCGCCGACTACTTCCGCGTGCTGGACGAGTTTATCACCCATACTCTGGGCGAGTCCGCCCGTCGTCACTATCGGATCATCATCGACGATCCGGCGGAAGTGGCGCGGCAGATGAAAAAAGCGATGCCGCTGGTGAAAGAGAGCCGTCGCGAGACCGATGACGCCTACAGCTTCAACTGGTCGATTCGCATCTCGCCGGACCTGCAGATGCCGTTTGATCCGACCCATGAAAACATGGCCAATCTCAAGCTCTCCCCGGACCAACCGGTGGAAGTGCTGGCCGCCGACCTGCGTCGCGCCTTCTCCGGGATTGTCGCGGGTAACGTCAAAGAGGTGGGCATCCAGGCCATTGAGCAGTACGGTCCTTACAAGCTGCATGGCGATCCGGAGATGATGCGCCGGATGGACGATCTGCTGCAGGGCTTCGTCGCCCAGCATCGTATGAAACTGCCGGGCGGCACCGCCTATATTCCTTGCTACGAAATCATCGCCTGATTTCTCACTCTCCCGCCGGGGTATCTTCTGCAGCCTGCCCCCGGCGGGCTCTCTTCCTCTGACTTCCAGAACGCGCTAAAAACCTTTCTGTTATTATTCAGTCACCTGAATCATTTCTACATAGCCAATCGTTTGCGTTGGTAAAAACTGCGACAATTATCACTGCAAAAAATGGTTTTAAGCGCAAAAACGTCGACTACATCTCTTTTTTACAGTAAATCCCTCGTTATTACGCCGCTCCGCTTTTATCTCATATGCTGCAAATGGTAGCCTGCGCGCCACAAATCGCTGGCTGATCACCAGAAACAGGCTGTTGGACTAAAAATACGCACATTGAAAGTGGATTATTGCATTTGAGATCGCGATCACTGATGCATAAACCATATAAATGTATCTTTCCGGCCCAATTATTACGGAGAAAATTTCTAAAAAAACCGTAATTAAACGAATTTCATGTTACGCAATTGTATTTGTTCATTAGATTTTGTTGATTCCTCCAGGAGATACAGATGGAAACCACTCAAACCAGCACCATCGTTTCGGGCGAAACCCGCAGCGGATGGCGTAAAACCGACACCATGTGGATGCTGGGCCTGTACGGTACAGCGATCGGCGCGGGCGTCTTGTTCCTGCCGATCAACGCCGGCGTCGGCGGCATGATCCCCCTGATTATCATGGCGATTCTGGCCTTCCCGATGACCTTCTTCGCTCACCGCGGTATGACTCGCTTCGTCCTCTCCGGGAAAAACCCGGGCGAAGACATCACCGAAGTGGTGGAAGAACACTTCGGCGTAGGCGCAGGGAAGCTGATTACCCTGCTCTACTTCTTCGCTATCTACCCGATCCTGCTGGTGTACAGCGTGGCGATCACTAACACCGTCGAAACCTTCATGTCGCACCAGCTGCACATGACGCCGCCGCCGCGCGCCATTCTGTCGCTGATCCTGATCGTCGGCATGATGACCATCGTGCGTTTCGGTGAGCAGATGATTGTGAAAGCGATGAGCATCCTGGTGTTCCCGTTCGTTATCGCCCTGATGATTCTGGCGCTGTACCTGATCCCGCAGTGGAACGGCGCGGCGCTGGAGACGCTCTCCCTGAGCAGCGCCTCCGCAACCGGCAATGGCCTGCTGATGACCCTGTGGCTGGCGATCCCGGTGATGGTCTTCTCCTTCAACCACTCGCCGATCATCTCCTCCTTCGCGGTGGCCAAGCGTGAAGAGTACGGCGCAGGCGCCGAGAAGAAATGCTCCAGCATCCTGGCACGCGCTCACATTATGATGGTGCTGACCGTGATGTTCTTCGTATTCAGCTGCGTCCTGAGCCTCTCTCCGGCGGACCTGGCGGCGGCGAAAGAGCAGAACATCTCGATTCTGTCTTACCTGGCAAACCACTTTAACGCGCCGGTTATCGCCTGGATGGCACCGATCATCGCGATGATCGCCATCACCAAATCCTTCCTCGGCCACTATCTGGGCGCCCGCGAAGGCTTTAACGGCATGGTGATTAAATCCCTGCGCAGTAAAGGCAAATCTATCGAAGTCAACAAACTGAACAAGCTGACCGCGCTGTTCATGCTGGTGACCACCTGGATTGTGGCGACGCTGAACCCGAGCATCCTCGGGATGATCGAGACCCTTGGCGGCCCGATTATCGCGATGATCCTGTTCCTGATGCCGATGTACGCGATTCAGAAAGTGCCGGCGATGCGTAAATACAGCGGCCATATCAGCAACGTCTTCGTGGTGATTATGGGTCTGATTGCCATCTCCGCGATCTTCTACTCGCTGTTCAGCTAATTCAGTCAATACCTCCCCCCGCGCCGCTTAACGGCGGCGCGCTTTCCGACAGCACGGGAATACATATGATCAGCGTATTCGATATCTTTAAAATCGGCATTGGCCCTTCCAGCTCCCATACCGTTGGACCGATGAAAGCGGGCAAACAATTCACTGACGATCTGATCGCACGCGGCCTGCTGGCCGACGTCAGCAAAGTCGTCGTCGACGTCTATGGCTCCCTCTCCCTGACCGGTAAAGGCCACCATACCGACATCGCGATTATCATGGGACTCGCCGGCAACCTGCCGGACACCGTCGACATCGACGCCATTCCGGGCTTTATTCAGGACGTTAACACCCATGGCCGCCTGATGCTGGCCAACGGTCAGCACGAAGTGGACTTCCCGGTCGATCAGTGCATGAATTTCCATGCCGACAACCTGTCGCTGCATGAGAACGGCATGCGCATTACCGCCCTGGCCGGTGACAAGGTGATCTACAGCCAGACGTATTACTCTATCGGCGGCGGCTTTATCGTCGACGAAGCGCACTTCGGCCAGATCGCCGATGCGCCGGTTGCGGTTCCTTACCCTTATAAAAACGCCGCCGACCTGCAGCGTCACTGCCGTGAAACCGGGCTGTCGCTCTCTGGGCTGATGATGCAGAACGAACTGGCGCTGCACAGCAAAGAAGCGCTGGAGCAACACTTTGCCGCGGTATGGGAAGTGATGAGCGCCGGTATCGAACGCGGCATCACCACCGAAGGCGTTCTGCCGGGCAAACTGCGCGTGCCGCGCCGGGCCGCCGCGCTGCGCCGCATGCTGGTGAGTCAGGACACCACCAACAGCGATCCGATGGCGGTGGTCGACTGGATCAATATGTTCGCCCTGGCGGTGAACGAAGAGAACGCCGCCGGTGGCCGGGTCGTTACCGCGCCAACCAACGGCGCCTGCGGTATCGTGCCGGCGGTGCTGGCCTACTATGACAAGTTTATCCGCAAGGTGAACAGCAACTCTCTGGCCCGCTATATGCTGGTCGCCAGCGCGATTGGTTCGCTGTATAAGATGAACGCATCAATCTCCGGCGCCGAAGTCGGCTGTCAGGGTGAAGTGGGCGTCGCCTGCTCGATGGCGGCGGCCGGTCTGGCGGAACTGCTGGGCGGTAGCCCGGGTCAGGTGTGCATCGCGGCAGAGATCGCCATGGAGCATAACCTCGGCCTGACCTGCGACCCGGTTGCCGGCCAGGTGCAGGTACCGTGCATCGAACGCAACGCTATCGCCGCCGTGAAAGCGGTCAACGCCGCGCGAATGGCGCTGCGCCGGACCAGCGAGCCGCGCGTCTGCCTCGATAAAGTGATCGAGACCATGTACGAAACCGGTAAAGACATGAACGCCAAGTACCGGGAAACCTCTCGCGGTGGCCTGGCGATGAAGATCGTCGCCTGCGATTAATCCTCAGACCCGGCACGCGTCGGCGTGTCGGGTCATCGTCCTGAACAACTCTTTTTGTTATATCAATAAAATTTTAGTTATTTAATGGTTATAAGCGCTGTTTGTTACCTTACGCAAAACCGCTAAGGAGAACAGACAATGTCCAACCGATTCCGCCCCGCTTGGCTGCTGGTCCTCGCCGCCCTCTCTACCTCCGCGCTGGCCAAAGCGCCGGAAACCGTCAACATCGGCTATCAAAAGGCGAATATCTTCGCGCTGCTGAAGTATCGCGGCACGCTGGATGAGAGCCTGAAAAAACAGGGTATTGCCGTACGCTGGGTCGAATTCCCC
Organism: Klebsiella sp. X1-16S-Nf21; assembly: GCF_002837615.1. Taxonomy (NCBI): domain Bacteria; kingdom Pseudomonadati; phylum Pseudomonadota; class Gammaproteobacteria; order Enterobacterales; family Enterobacteriaceae; genus Klebsiella; species Klebsiella sp. X1-16S-Nf21. The sequence continues at coordinate 30,268 of NZ_PJDK01000009.1, read as the reverse complement.
GCCGGACCGCAAATGCTGGAGGGGCTGAACGTCGGTAGTATCGATCTGGCCGCGACCGGCGATGCGCCTCCGGCCTTTGCCCAGGCGGCGCAAGCCGATCTGGTCTACCTTGCCCATTCCCCCGCTAACCCGAAAACGGAAGCGATTGTGGTGCCTGAACAGTCGGCAATCCACAGCGTGGCCGACCTGAAGGGCAAGCGCGTGGGGTTGAACAAGGGGTCTGACGTCAACTACCTGCTGGTTGCCGCACTGGAAAAAGCGGGCCTCAGCTATAAAGACATCACCCCGGTCTATCTGCCGCCGGCGGATGCCCGCGCCGCTTTCCAGCGCGGGGCGATTGATGCGTGGGTGATCTGGGATCCGTTCCTCGCAGAAGTGGAAACCAACGCGAAAGCCCGACAGATCCGCAATGCCGAGGGGCTGGTGCCGCACTACACCTTCTATCTCGCCAGCCGCAAGTTTGCAGATACCTACCCGGAGACAGCAAAGCAGGTGGTGGATGAACTGGGTAAACTCAGCGCGTGGGCGAACAGCCATCAGGACGAGGCCGCCGGGCTGCTGTCGACCTCAACCGGACTGGATAAAGCCATCTGGCTGAAGACCCTGGCCCGCCTGCCCTACGGTGCCGAACGCATGACCCCGGCGGTGTATAACGAACAGCAGGCGCTGGCGGATACCTTTACGCGCATCGGCCTGCTGCCGGTGAAAGTCGACGTGCGCAGCGCCACCTGGTCGCTGGATAAACCTTGATTTTCCTGACGACGGGAAGCACTGCGCCTCCCGTCGCCGACAGGCTTACCCCGCCGTTTTCTCACCATTGCCTATCTGCCAGATAAAGGTGGGCGCTTCACCGTTCACCAGCCAGTTACCGATATTACGTGCCTTATAAATCACCGGATTATGCGAGGCGACCGTCCGCGCATTGCGCCAGTGGCGATCCAGCGCAAGGCGAGTTCGCGTATCCGACGCCCCGAGGGCATTAAACAGCTCCGTCGCCGCCCGCGGGATCCAGTCGCTGGCGATCACCTGCGCCTGCGCCGCTTCCACTTCCGCCAGCTGGTTACGCCGGGCAATCAATGCTTCGTCGTCGCTGACGTGCGCCACATAGGCCTGCTGCAGCGATTCCGCGGCCTGCAGGACCGCGGCCCGGGTCGCCCATGCCCAGCTGCTGATCTGCCCAACGACCTGCAGAACCTGAGCGTCATCGCGCGGCACGGCGGCGTTGCCGTGGCTGTACATCCGGGAGCGATGTTTGACGCCCTGCGCGGCATCCCGCTCAACCGCCAGGCCAATGCCCGCGAGGGTCGCCAGCAGCACATGCTGGTAGAAGGCGGTCTGATAGCGAAAGCGCTGGGCAAAATCATAGACATGTTCGGTTTCCACCCGAGCGCCGGTAAAGCGGGTGGTCCCGCTGCCGGTCAGCCGCTGGCCAAAGCCATCCCAGTCATCTTCCCGCGCCACGCCGGTCTGCTGGGTGCTGACCAGGGCTATCACATCGCCGGCGGTATCACTGCGCCGGGCAAACACATCGATCCAGTCGGCGTACAGCGCGCCGGTGCTGTAAAATTTCTCGCCGTCGAGTCGCCAGCCGCCCTCTGTCGGCGTCACTCTGGTGTTCACCTCTCCCAGCTTAACCGCGCCGATCTCCGTCCAGCCGCTGCCCACCAGCTCACCGTCGAGGAAGCGACGAAACCAGCGGTCGCGCCCGGCGGAATCCGGCTGATTCAGCTGATCTTCCACAAAGGCAAAGTGCGCGCGCAGGGCCTGCGGCAGGTTAGAGTCCGCTTGCGCCAGCTCGATCAGCAGCGCGCTGAGCTGCGGCAGCGAAGCGCCCCAGCCGCCCTTCTCGCGCGGGATACGCAGCGTGCCGAAGCCCGCTTCTTTCAGCCAGCGGATCGGCTCATCGGGCAGAATGCGCTGCTGTTCGCGCTCCGCAGCGCCCTGGGCGATACGGGTGAATATCGGGCGGAAGGCGGCCGCCAGCGCGTCATAATCGGTGCCAGTGGAGAGCAGGGTCATTGTCAGTTCCTTATTCATGGAGTGCGTCGATATCTTCTCGCGTCGGTTCATGACGGACCGCCAGCAGGAAGAAAATGGGAATAATGGCGGCAAGCGAGACCACCCAGAACATCTGCGTGCCGAGGGAGGCCTGCAGCAGCGGCAGAATAAACAACGCCAGCGCGCTGCCGATCCCGGAGAGCGCCCGGCTGAAACCGACCCCGGTGGCGCGAATGGCAGTAGGATAGGAGAGCGCCGGGTAGATCATCAGCTGCGCCCCCGGGCCAAACCCTTCGGCGAACAGCCACAGCCCCAGCATCGCGATAGCCAGCACGATACCTGCCGTCGCGTGCGGTTGCCCCACCAGCGCCAGCACAATCAGCGCCACAAACTGCAGGGCGAAGCCGGCTATCGCCACATGACGCGAAGGATATTTCCACGCCAGATGCATACCGAGCAGCCCGCCGGTAAAAGCAAACAGGGCGTTCAGCCCCAGCGATGCCGAAATAGTTTCGAAGACGCCAGCCCCGAGGAACTGGGCAAGAATTGACGGCAGGAAAAAGGCAATCGCCGTGTACTCGAAGGAGATACAGATATTCATCACCCCGGCGACGATAGTCCGCTCACGGTAGGGTTTTTCGAACAGCACGCGGAAGCTCACTTTCGGCGCGGGCGCGGGCTTCGCCGCCGGGACCTCATGGGCATGGATCCCCCAGGAGTCGCGTAAAATACGCACTGCAGAGGTCAGATCGCCCTGGTTCGCCGCCCACAGCGGGGATTCATTCATAAATCGACTGCGGACGGCAATAATCAGCAGTGCCGGCACGGCGCCGAACAGCAGGGAGGCGCGCCACAGCCAGTCAAGATGCTCCTGCGGCAGCAGGAAATAGAGGCCGAAGATAATGAGAAAGCAGACGGTTGAGGCGGCGTACCACATCGGGCACCACGCCGCGAGGCGAGCCGCTTTGTTGCCTTTGCCGGCAAAGCGGGAAAACTCGGCCAGATAGGACATCGCTACCGGCAGGTCGATGCCAACGCCGATGCCCATCAGGAAGCGGGCGCCAATCAACACCCAGACGTTCGGCGCCAGCCCGGCGGCGATAGCCGAAATCACGAAAAAGAACATATCGGCCATAAAAACCGAATAGCGACCATATTTATCGGTCAGCCAGCCGCCGATAATATTGCCGACGATAGTCCCGACCATAATGGACGAAGTCACCAGGCCGGTCAGCAGCGGTGAGAGCTGAAATTCACGTACAACGTCATCAATACCGTAGGAGAGCGTGGTTAAGTCATATGCGTCGAGAAAAACGCCCCCCAGCGCGAGGAAGACAATCATCCGCGCATATTTCGCTTGTTCCTTGCCGGAATTAATTAGCCGCGCCACATCCCCGACGCTACTGACCGGTACCGAAGCGATACCGGGATTATCCACTGGTAATGTACTCATTTTTTCACCTTATTATTTTGTGCAGGTCATCAGCGGTTATAGACCGCGCGCGACGAGAATCAAAACAACAAATCATTCTATAAAAATCAATATAATCAATAAGTTAATAAATATTACCAGCACAAAAAGGACGCGCTTTCGCGCATCCTCAAGGGAAATAAATAACAACGAAAATAGACGTCGTGCAGGACGCTTATTCCGCGGACACTGGAACTAATACGTCTTTTACCAGCGGGTCATCGGTGGTTTGTAACCACGTCTGGATCCGCGGGTCAGAAAAAGCCTGTTTTAATTTGACGATATTTTCCTGCGATAAATACGGTGTACCAATCACTAATTGCGAAGCAAAGGTGCGCGGCGCCGGCGGGAATAATATGCCTTTCTCACGCGGCACTTTCCCGGCGTCAAATTGCGAGACATAGCCGATGGCGGCATCCACCGAATTTAACGCCCGCGGCATGGTCAGCAGATCCAGCTCTTTAAAGACAAACTGATGCGGGTTACCGACAATATTTTTCAGCTTCGCCGTACGCGGCTCCACCGCCGGGTCGAGCGAGATCAACCCAATGCGCTGGAGCAGCCACAGGGCCTGCCCCTGATTGGCGCCATCGTCAGGCACGACAATGGTCGCGCCGTTGGGCAACGCCTGTACCGACGAGTAGCGGTCGGAATAGATGCCAAACGCCCACTGGAACACCGGCACCGTGGTCGACAGCGCAAAGCCGTTAGCGTCCACCACCTGTTTAAGCCACCACTGATGCTGATAGATCGTCCCGGCATACTGTCCTTCCGCTACCGCGCGGTCAGCCTGGACCGGATCCTGCACCCCCACCGCCTCCAGTTTCAGACCGTAATCGGGCGCAATATGCTGATTAATATACTCAATGATCCGCTGCTCGCCGGCCATCGCCGGCTCGTAGTGAATTTTTAACGTGCTGCCGAAGACCACCTGCTGGCTTTGGGTATGTCCCCGCCACCACCAGAAGGCGATGGCGAGCAGGATAATTACCGCCAGCGCCGCCAGCCAGGGCCAGCGCCGCGCTTTACGTAACTCAAATTGCTCTGTTGTCATACAAGGTTCCCCTGCGTGTGGCGTAAACGGTTGACCAGACGGTCACCCAAAAATTGAATCAACTGGATCGTGGCGATCAGGGCAACGATCGTCGCGATCATGATGTGGTTGTCGAAGCGCTGATAGCCGTACACCACGGCCAGGTAGCCGATGCCGCCGGCGCCGATGGTCCCGGCGATAGCCGAATACTCAATCATCGAGACCAGGTTTAGCGTCACCGCCGCCACCAGCGCGGGCAAGGCTTCACTGAGCTGCGCGCTGGCAATGATTTGCCAGCGCGACCCGCCGCAGACGACCCCCACTGCGGTGACCTCCGCCGGCAACTCGCGCAGCGCGTTCTCCACCAGACGGCCAAAGAACGGGACGCCGGCGGCGATCATCGGCACCACCGCGGCGGGGATGCCAATCGTGGTGCCGGTCAGCCAGTATGTGAACGGGATAATGGCGGCCATCAGCACCAGAAACGGCAGCGAACGTCCCATATTGACCACCCAGTTCAGCAGTCGGTACAGCAGTGCGTGCGGAAATAAGCCCCGCGGCGAGGCGTTAAACAACACCACCCCCACCAGCCCTCCCAGCGTGACGACAAACAGCATCACAATGGCCACCATCAGCCAGGTTTCGCCATAGGCGGGGAGCAGCAGCGAAGGGATTTCGCCCCAGGGGGTATCCTGACTGATGACTGTCGGTTTCATACCGCCTCCCTGAGCAACGGCGCGCTGTCGAGGATCTCCGCCGTTATGCCGAGCTGCGCCAGAAGGCCCTGCAGTCGCGCGGGCGACAGGCGTTCGCCCTGAAAGCGCACTCCGGCCTGCAGGCGACCGGCCAGCCGACCATTGATCACCTCGACGTGACCGCCAAGGAGATCGATCTGCAGCGCCCACTGCTGGCTCAGGCGGCTGATCCAGTCGGTGGCCACCGGCACATCCCAGCGGTAGCTCAGACGCAGCAGAAGATCGCTGTGGGTCGCTGCCGCCGGCGTCAGCGGCAACAACTGCTGGCCGAGCAGAGAATCGGGGCGCGCCAGCAGATCTTCGATCCGCCCGTACTGGACGATCGTCCCGTCGCGGATCTCCGCCACCGCATCCGCCGCCGTGCGCACCGCGTCCATTTCATGGGTGATCAGGACGATCGCCAGCTGGTACTCGTCACGCAGCCGCTTGAGCAGAGCCAGCACCGAGGCCGTGGCCTGAGGATCGAGGCCGGAGGTGGCTTCATCCGCCAGCAGAACGGACGGGCGCAGCGCCAGCGCGCGGGCAATGCCGATCCGCTGGCGCTGGCCGCCTGAGAGCTGGGCCGGCCAGGCATCGGCTTTGTGGCTCAGGCCGACGCTCTCCAGCAGCTCGCCAACCCGCGCCTTGATATCGCGCTCCACCACACCCAGCCACGCCAGCGGCAGGGCGACATTCTCCCAGGCGGTCCTGCGGCTCAACAGCGCCGAAGACTGGAAAACGGTGCCAATCGCCCGCCGTTCCCGGCGCAGCGCCTCGCCGGACAGCGCCGACAGATCCTGGCCATTGATACGAATGCTGCCGCTGTCCGGTTGCTCCAGCAGGCTGATGCAGCGCGCCAGGGTTGATTTACCGGCGCCGCTCGGCCCCACCACCGCGGTGATGGAGCGCTCAGGCACCTGCAGCGACAGCCCTTTCAGCACCGCGCTGAGCCGGCCATCCGCCGTGCGGTAACTTTTATGCAGGTCATCGATAGCGATCATGTCACCTTCTCCTCTACCGATGCCGCCGTGCGCGCATCGCGGCGGTAGCTGGCGCCCGGGTGAGGCGCGGCCAGACGCGGGCCGGCGCCGAACAGTTTTTCGCGCAGGGTCCCCTCGCGGTACTCCTGCTTAAAGACGCCGCGCTTTTGCAGCTCAGGCACCAGCAGCTCGATGACGTCGCGGAAGGTTTCGTGAGTGACGGCATAGGCGAGGTTAAAGCCATCGACGTCCGTCTCTTCGACCCAGGACTGCAGTTCGTCCGCCACGGTTTGCGCGCTGCCAACCACCAGCGGACCGAAGCCGCCGATCCCCGCCCAATCGGCCAGGGCCTGCACCGTCCACTGGCGGTTCGGATCAGCGGTCGAAAAGGCCTCCACCGCCGACTGAATGGCGTTGGTGTGCAGATACTTCAGCACCTGATCCGGCTGATACTGGCCGAAATCGATCCCCGTCCAGCCGGAGAGCAGCGCCAGCGCGCCTTCATAGCTGACGTACTGCTTATATTCCTGCCACTTCGCCTGCGCCTCGCGGTCGGTGTCGCCGACAATCACCGTCTGCAGGTTGAAGATCAGGATGCTGTGCGGATCTCGCCCCGCCTCAGCTGCCCGGCGGCGAATATCCGCCACCGTCTTCTTCAGCAGCACCTTCGACGGCGCTGCGACGAAGACGCATTCGGCATGGCCGGCGGCGAACTGTTTGCCGCGGCTGGACGCCCCCGCCTGATACAGCACCGGCGTGCGCTGCGGGGATGGCTCGCAGAGGTGGATCCCCGGCACGGAAAAGAACTGTCCCTGATGGTTAATGGGATGGATTTTCCGCGGATCGCTGAAGATCTTCCGCTCTCTGTCGCGCAGCACCGCCCCGTCCTCCCAGCTTCCCTCCAGCAGTTTGTAGATCACCTGCAAATACTCATCGGCATAGTCATAGCGGGTGTCATGGTCGGTCTGAGTCTGCTGGCCGATATTGCGCGCCCCGCTCTCCAGATAGGAGGTGACGATATTCCAGCCCACCCGCCCTTTGGTCAGATGATCGAGCGTCGACAGACGACGAGCGAAGGGGTAAGGATGCTCAAACGACAGCGAGGCGGTCAGGCCGAAGCCCAGATGCTCCGTCACCAGCGCCATCGGGGTGATCAGTGCCAGCGGATCGTTGACCGGAACCTGCGTCGCCTGGCGGATCGCCGCGTCGCCGCTGCCGTTCAGTACGTCATAGATCCCCAGCACGTCGGCGATAAACAGCCCGTCGAACTTGCCGCGCTCCAGCAGCCGCGCCAGATCCACCCAGTACTCCAGATCTTTATACTGCCAGGAGCGATCCCGGGGATGCGCCCACAGGCCCGGCGACTGATGGCCGACGCAGTTCATATCGAAAGCGTTAAGACGAATTTCACGTTGTGATGACATAGCTATCTCCATAGCGCGGCCCGTCGCCGGGGCGCACGCGGCAAAATGAATCAGGGAAAAGAAAGAGAGGAATTCAGTACGCAGGACATCGGGAGTCCTGCGGGATCCCGAGCGTGAGTAACGCTTGCGCCGCCACGTCAGCGGCATGGTCGGCTACCTGCGGCAGGCCCATCAGTTCGCCAAAACGCCCGCGGGCGGCCGGACCGGCCACCAGCACCGGCAGCGCCTCAACGTGCGGCTCAGCCACTGCCCGGGAACGGCTGTCCACCTCCAGGCCCATGCCGAGGGCATCGGCGCGAATCAGGCCGCGGCGGGCGAGGTCCTGTAAAAATGGCTGGCTGTCGGTCAGGGCGCGGTGTGCGGGTCCGGTCGTCAGGATCAGATGATTGACGCTCAGGGTTTGCACACCGCCGCCGCGCCGCGCCAGCGTCAGACGCAGCGTTTCGCCTTCACCGCTTATCGACAGTAGCCTGGCCGCCTGCACCTGCAGACTGCCCGTGCGCTGGCGCGCCTCCAGCACCTCGGCGACCTGCGGCGCCACGCGGTAGCGGTGGACATCCCAGTAATGGCGCAGATGGCGCAGAAAACGCTGGCGATCGGCGACGCTGAGCGCCTGCCAGATCCGCTGCCCCTGCTGACGAACCGCATCCAGCACCACCTGCCAGCTCAGGCCCTGCTGCGCCGCATACGCGACATCGAGGCGGATCTGACGCAGGCGCTGACGCAGGTTGCCCTGCTGATAGTCGCCGGGCCAGGTTGTCCCTGCGCCGCTAAGGTTGCCGCGCGACAGCAGGCCGTGGCGCGAAAAGGCGACGATACTGCCGCGGTGGCCCAGCCGGTCCAGCGTCGCGACCGTATCGGCCATGGTTAATCCGGTGCCCATCACCGCCACCCGGGCGTGCGGGGCGATGGCATCGAGCGCGCCGGGCTGCCACGGGTTGGCAATCAGCGCCGGATGATGACGCCAGGCTTCGGCCTGCGGCGGCAGCGAAGGCGGTGGATGACTGATCGCCAGCACCAGCAGATCGGCCTTAAGCTGCAGGCCGCCGTCGGTGGTCACCGTCCCCTGATGAAAAGCGAGCGCCCGATCGCGAAGGTGGCGAAGCCGTCCGCCGCTGGACGCCACGGCGTCGGCAAAACGCTGCGCCACATAGCGACCAAACTGGCCGCGCTGAGGGTAGACGGAACCGTCCGGGCGCAGCGCCTGCACATCGACGGCAAAGGCAGGCTGATGGCGGTACCAGCGATCAAAGGCGCCCTCTTCGTCGCCGGCCAGCTGCATGCGAGCGGCCGGAACGTTAATCCGGTGCGTCGGCTCCGCAGTGGAGTAGGCCACCCCGGCCCCGGGGGACTGGCGCGGCTCCAGCAGCGTCACGCGCACCCCGTTCGGCGCCAGGCGCAGCAGCTCAATCGCCACCGCCGCGCCGCTAAAGCCGCCGCCGATAATCACGATATGCGGTTCTGCACTCATCGCTGCCCTCCTCCGGTATGCTGTCTCATGGTCGCGCTCCGGGCCATCAGCTGGCGCTAACCTGGCGCACCGGGCGCTTATCGCCGCCGATGGTTTCGCCAAACGGACCGGTGTTCACGCTGCGCGCCTTCGACGAGGCCGCGTTTTCCAGCGGCAACAGAGGCATCACCAGCTCAGCAAAGCGGTGCGCTTCTTCCAGATGTGGGTAGCCGGAGAAGATAAAGTTGCTGATGCCGAGCGCCTGATATTCGCGGATGCGTTCCGCTACCTGCTGCGGATTACCTACCAGCGCGGTACCCGCGCCGCCGCGCACCAGTCCGACGCCGGCCCACAGATTGGGCGCAATGCGCAGATTATCGCGCGACCCCTGATGCAGGGCGCTCATCCGCGCCTGGCCGGCCGAGTCCATGCGGGCGAAGATCTTTTGCGCCTGGGCAATGGTATCGTCGTCAAGATGGGCGATCAGCCGGTCGGCGGCGGCCCATGCCTCTTCTTCCGTTTCGCGCACAATGACGTGCAGACGAATGCCGTACTGCAGGGTGCGTCCGCGGGCCGCGGCGCGCTCGCGCACCACCGCCAGCTTCTCCGCCACCAGTTCCGGGGGTTCGCCCCAGGTCAGATAGCTGTCGATCTGCTCGGCCGCCACATCAATGGCCGCCTCAGAAGAGCCGCCGAAATAGAGCGGCGGGCCATTCTCCTGTACCGGCGGGAACAGCACTTCAGCACCTTCCACGTGAATATGCTCGCCGTGATAGTCCACTTTTTCCCCGCGCAGCAGGCGGGTGTAAACATCAAGAAATTCGCGGGTCACCTGATAGCGCTCGCTGTGGCTGAGGAAGATACCGTCGCCTTTGTTTTCCACCGGGTCGCCGCCGGTAACGACGTTGATCAGCAGCCGACCTTCCGATAAACGGTCGAGGGTGGCCGCCATCCGTGCCGCCAGGGTTGGCGGCTGCAGGCCCGGCCTGACCGCCACCAGATAGCGCAGACGGCGGGTCAACGGCGCCAGCGCCGAGGCCACCAGCCACGAATCTTCACAGCTTTTACCGGTGGGGATCAGCACGCCGTAGTAGCCCAGACTGTCGGCCGCCAACGCCACCTGCTGCAGATAAGGTAAATCGACCGGGCGTCCACCCTCGGTGGTACCCAGATAACGGCCATCGCCATGGGTAGGTAAGAACCAGAAGACATTGATCTTGTCGGGAGCTTGCTGCGTCATTATCTATTTCCTATATAACCATATCCGATATTTATCGAAGAGATGTTTTAATTTGGTTATATGAGTGTTAGCGATAATCATGCCAATGGTGAATAAAAAATTAATCTTTTAAAATCAATGCACTGAAAACGGCTTCGCCGCGCCACGCTGTTGCAAATCGCGCAGCCGCCGCGCATCCGCTGGCGCATTTGCAACAGCCGCGGACCTTCCCCCTCTGGTTTCTGCGGCCGCCGCAGGATAAGTTCAGAGCGTCAACGATCGGAGGCCCGCTATGCTGAACCCAGAATCCCCTTCCACCGCTCCCGCGCTGATCGACCCGGCGTCGAAGGCCTTCCAGAGCCTGCTGGACAAGCTCGCGCCAACGGAGGCGACCGTGCTGATCGTGGGCGAAACCGGCACCGGCAAGGAGGTGGTGGCCCGCTATCTCCATCATCACAGCGCCCGTCGCCAGCAGCCGTTTCTGGCGGTCAACTGCGGCGCGCTGACAGAGAGCCTCGCCGAAGCCGAACTGTTCGGCCATGAGAAAGGCGCCTTCACCGGCGCGCAGCAGGGACAGCCCGGCTGGTTTGAAGCCGCGGAAGGGGGGACGCTGCTGTTGGACGAGATCGGCGAATTAAGCCTGCCGCTGCAGGTCAAGCTGCTGCGAGTGCTGCAGGAGCGTGAAATTACCCGCGTCGGCTCACGCAAAGCGATTAAAGTGAATGTCCGGGTGATTGCCGCCACCCACGTCGACCTGGCCCAGGCGATCCGCGAGCGCCGCTTTCGCGAGGATCTCTACTATCGACTGAATATCGCGGTGGTGCCGCTGCCGCCGCTGCGCCAGCGTCGGCAGGATATCCCGCTGCTGGCGCACCACTTTTTATCACTCTACGCCCGGCGCCTCGGGCGGCCAACCCTGCGTCTGGCGCCGGAATCACTGGCCCGGCTGATGGACTATTCGTGGCCGGGCAATATTCGCGAGCTGGAAAACACCCTGCACAACGCGGTGCTCCTCAGTAAAGAAGAGGAGATCAGTCCTGCCCAGCTGCGCCTGGCGACGCTCAACGACGCCCCGGCGCCGGCGAGCGATCATGAACTGGACGACTTTATTCGCCACCAGCTGGCGCTTCCCGGCGAGCCGCTGTGGCAGCGAGTGACCAGCGCCCTGATTCGCCACGCCATGGCGCATTGCGACGATAACCAGAGCCAGGCGGCCGCGCTGTTGGGGATCAGCCGGCATACCTTGCGCACCCAGCTCGCTAACCTCGGGTTGATCAAAAGCCGCCGCCGTCCGCCTGCGCCGCCGCGGGCGTTCGCCAGCGCGGCCGGGGCCGATCGCGAACTGCGCATTGGCTACCAGCGCTTCGGCAGTCTCGGGATCCTGAAAGCCCGCCAGAGTCTGGAAACCGCCTTCGCCAGCCTCGGCGTCAACGTGCTGTGGAGTGAGTTTCCTGCCGGACCGCAGCTCCTCCACGCCCTCGCCTGCAACGAGATCGACTTCGGCACCACCGGGGAAGCGCCGCCGGTGTTTGCCCAGGCCAGCAATAGCGAACTGATGTACGTCGCATGGGAGCCGCCGGCGCCGCGCAGCGTGGCGATGGTCGTCCCGCAGGAGAGCGACATTCGCCAGCTCAGCGATCTGCGCGGTAAACGCATCGCCCTCAATAAGGGGTCGAATGTCCACTGGCTGCTGCTGCAGATCCTCGAGGACGCCGGCCTGGGTCTGAACGACGTGCGGGTGGTCTATACCCCGCCGAAATATCCGCTGACCGCCAGCGACTACCTGGCGGTTGACGCCTGGATGATGTGGGACCCGCTGCTCAGCGACGCCGAACACACCGGCGAGCTGCGGGTGGTCGCCAGCGGCGAAGGACGAGTCAACAACCATCAGTTTTATCTTTCGCGACGGGACTACCTCGCTCAGCATGGCGATATCATGCGCCGTCTGTTGACGGAGCTGACCCACACCGGGCAGTTTATCGACTCGCATCGTGGCGAAGCGGCCCGCTTACTCTCGGCAGAGCTGGGGATTGACGCCCGGTCGCTGAGCATGGCCCTCGCCCGCCGCAGCCATCGCCCGCGGCCGATGGATCTGTCGGTGATCCGCGCCCAGCAGACCATCGCCGATCGCTTTTACGCCCTCGGGCTTATCGCCAAACCGGTCCCGGTGCGCGAAGCGGTGTGGTACGGCGAACCCGCGCCGGGCGTCATCAGCCCGCTGATGGCGGTCAGTTAGCGAAATTTGCGCGTTATCTTCCTGATTGTTCAGGCGCAGATAGCCTCGATCCGATGGCGATGTTACCCTAAAGACGCTGAGAATAAGGGGGTATCTGTGGCTGTTCATCTGTTAATCGTCGACGCGTTAAATCTGATCCGCCGCATCCATGCGGTGCAGGGTTCGCCCTGCGTCGATACCTGCCTGCATGCGCTGGAGCAGCTGATCGTCCACAGTCAGCCCACCCACGCGGTGGCGGTGTTCGATGATGAGGATCGCGCCCACGGCTGGCGCCACCAGCGCCTGCCAGAGTACAAAGCCGGCCGCGCGCCGATGCCGGAGACGCTGGTGGCCGAGATGCCAGCGCTGCGGGCGGCCTTCGAACAGCGGGGGATCCGCTGCTGGGCCTCGCCGGGCAGCGAAGCGGACGACCTCGCCGCCACCCTGGCGGTAAAGGTGGCCCAGGCGGGCCATCAAGCCACCATTGTCTCCACCGACAAAGGCTACTGTCAGTTGCTGTCGCCCACCATCCGCATCCGCGACTACTTTCAGAAGCGCTGGCTGGATGCGCCCTTTATCGCCAGCGAGTTCGGCGTCACCCCAGAGCAGCTAGCGGATTACTGGGGGCTGGCGGGGATCAGCAGCTCGAAGGTGCCGGGCGTGGCGGGCATTGGACCCAAAAGCGCCGCCCAGCTGTTGAACGAGTTTCAGGACCTGGAGGGGCTGTACGCCCGTCTGGCCGAGGTCCCGGAGAAGTGGCGCAAAAAACTGGCCGCGCATCAGGAGATGGCCTTCACCTGCCGGGAAGTGGCCCGCCTGCAGACCGACCTCCAGCTGGATGGCAATCTGCAGCAGCTGCGGCTGACGCGCTAACCATCGTTAAGAGGTGCGCCGGTGCAGGGTAACTGCCTCCGGCACTGCCTGCTTTACCCGGGCCAGGCAATCACCAGGCCGCCTGATATAACCCGACGATATCGGCCAGGCTCGCCTCACGCGGGTTACCGCCGGTACACACATCCTCCAGCGCCGCCTGCGCCAGCGCCGGAATATCCTCTTTCCTGACGCCCACCTCGCGCAGATGGCCGGGAATACCGACATCGCGGTTTAGCTGGCAGACCGCCTCCACTGCCGCCTGGCGCGCGGCAGTCAGGCTTAACGCTTCCACCCTGACGCCCATCGACCGGGCGATATCGCGATATTTTTCCCCCGTCGCCTCAGCATTAAAGCGCATCACGTGCGGCAAAAGGATGGCATTCGCCACGCCGTGCGGCGTGTTGTAAAAAGCGCCGAGCGGATGCGCCATGCCGTGCACCAGCCCGAGCCCGACGTTGGAAAATCCCATCCCCGCGACGTACTGGCCCAGCGCCATGGCTTCGCCCGCGCCGGCATCCCCGGCAACCGAGCCGCGCAGCGCCCCGGCAATGATCTCGATGGCCTTGAGGTGCAGCGCATCAGTCAAAGCCCAGGCGCCGCGGGTGAGATATCCTTCGATAGCGTGCGTCAGGGCGTCCACGCCGGTGGCCGCCTTCAGCGCCGGCGGCATGGCGTCCATCATATCGGCATCGATAAAGGCCACCTGCGGGATATCATGCGGATCGACGCAGACGAACTTACGCCGCTGTTCTTCATCGGTGATGACATAGTTAATCGTCACCTCCGCCGCGGTACCCGCGGTGGTCGGCACCGCGAAGATCGGCACGCTGGGCTGACGGGTGGGCGACAGCCCCTCGAGGCTACGGACATCGGCGAATTCCGGGTTACGCTGAATAATACCGATCGCCTTACAGGTATCCTGCGGCGAACCGCCGCCGATGGCGATCAGGTAATCCGCCCCGCTGCGCTGAAAGGCCTGCAGCCCCTGCTGGACCACGGCAATGGTCGGGTTAGGGATCACGTCGCTGAACATATCCCATGCCAGCCCGGCGGCATCCAGTTTATCAGTGACTTTCGCCGCCACGCCGCACCGGGTGAGGGTGCTGTCGGTGACGATCAATGCTTTGCGATAGCCGCGCCGCGCCACTTCATCGGTTAATGCGTTTATCGCCCCCCGGCCAAACCACGCCGTTTCGTTGAGGATCATTCGGTTTGCCATCGCGTCTCTCCTGTTAGCGTTGCGGCATCACTCTTCAATACGTAATCCGTAGGTTTTGAACTTCTCCAGCACGATGGCGATCGCCTCGTCATCCAGCACCGGTACCGGGTCGATAATCGCCAGCGTGCTGAGATAGAGCTGGGCCAGGACTTCCACTTCATGCGCCAGCCAGAGCGCTTTCTCCAGGCTGGCCTCGCAGGCGATCAGGCCATGATGCTGCAGCAGCGTGGCTTTGCGGTGCTTCAGCGCTACCGCGACATGCTCAGACAGCTCGCGGGTGCCGAAGGTGGCATAGGGCGCGCAGGGGATCGAATTCCCGCCGGCCGCGGCGATCATATAGTGGATGGCCGGGATGGGCCGGTTGAGGATCGACACCGCCGTACAATGGACAGCGTGATTGTGGACCACCGCCTGGGCATCGGGCCGCGTCTGGTAGGCCGCCTGATGAAAACGCCATTCGCTGGAGGGCAGTTTTCCCTGCTCATGCTGGCCATCGGCATCAATAAAGACGATCTTGTCTTCCGTCAGCTTTTCATACGGGATACCGGTGGGGGTGATCAGCATTCCTCCCTGATAGCGCACGCTGACATTGCCGGCGGTCCCCTGATTTAACCCCAGGCGGGTCATTTCCAGGCAGGTATCGATAATCTGCCGGGCCAGTCTGTTTCTTTCCATTGCGTTCCTCTTTTGGTGACTCATCATCCGTCAACGGCAGGGCAACAGAAATATCGTCGGCTACCGTGGGATAAGGTGAATAATGGTCTTCATCATCAACCTGAATAATCGAAGGGGAATTTTCATGACTATATTTTGTGAGCCGCGTCAATTATTCCAGCATAAATAAAGGAATTATGCCGGTTAAGAGAGTGTTTAAAATGCCCGTTCTTAATAATATTTCATCAAGCGGGCATTTTATTTCTTTGTAACATTTGCCCGTTTTCCACGATATACATTCATTCGGTCATTAGCGTTGTGGTTTTGTGAATTTATTTTCTCAAACGGTCAGCGTTTTTGAAAAATTAAAGTGACAATTATCACATAAAATGGCCCGCAGATCGTTAAGTGTGACCATCATCATATTAACAGGCGGTTTTTATTTGAAAATGAAGTCATGAGTTCCGCCGTGACTTTCATTTCACTCACCGGCGCGTCACCTGAGCTCACTTAATTTTGCGGTCTGCTGCAGCACCAGACTGCGCCCTGAATGCTGTTGTAAATGCTTCTGAACTGATGAGGACGCTATGGGAAACACAACGATACCAACGCAAAGTTACCGCGCCATGGAGAGCGGGCAGAGTAAGAGCTACATTATTCCTTTTGCTCTGCTGTGCTTCCTCTTTTTTCTGTGGGCGGTGGCTAATAATCTGAATGATATTTTATTACCGCAATTTCAACAGGCCTTTACCCTGACTAATTTCCAGGCCGGATTAATTCAGTCAGCCTTTTACTTTGGCTATTTTATTATTCCCATCCCCGCCGGGATGCTGATGAAAAAATTCAGCTATAAAGCAGGTATTCTTACGGGTCTGTTTTTATATGCCTGCGGCGCCGCGCTGTTCTGGCCTGCCGCCGAAGTGATGAACTACACTTTATTCCTGATTGGATTATTTATTATCGCCGCCGGGCTTGGCTGCCTGGAAACGGCGGCCAACCCGTTTGTGACCGTTCTCGGTCCGGAAAGCGGCGGTCACTTCCGCCTTAATCTGGCCCAGACCTTTAACTCATTTGGCGCCATTATTGCCGTGGTATTTGGCCAGAGTCTTATTTTGTCTAACGTCCCGCATCAGCCGCAGGATGTGCTGGATAAAATGACGCCAGAACAGCTCAGCGCCTGGAAGCACAGCCTGGTCCTGTCGGTACAAACCCCCTATATGATTATCGTGGCCATCGTCCTGCTGGTTGCCCTGCTGATCGTCTGTACCCGCTTCCCCTCCCTGCAGAGCGATGACCACAGCGACAGCGCGCAGAGCACCTTCCTCGCCTCGCTGACGCGCCTGATGCGCATCCGTCACTGGCGCTGGGCGGTGCTGGCCCAGTTCTGCTACGTCGGCGCGCAAACCGCCTGCTGGAGCTACCTGATTCGCTACGCTATCGAAGAGATCCCGGGCATGACGGCCGGTTTCGCCGCCAACTACCTGACCGCCACCATGGTCTGCTTCTTTATTGGCCGTTTCACCGGCACCTGGCTTATCCGCCGCTTTGCGCCGCATAACGTGCTCGCTATCTATGCGTTTATCGCCATGCTGCTCTGTTTGCTCTCCGCCTTCAGCGGCGGCCACGTCGGTCTGCTGGCCCTGACCCTGTGCAGCGCCTTTATGTCCATTCAGTACCCGACCATCTTCTCGCTGGGGATTAAGCATCTGGGCCAGGACACCAAATATGGCTCGTCCTTTATCGTCATGACCATTATCGGCGGCGGGATCGTCACCCCGGTGATGGGCTTTGTCAGCGACGCCGCCGGCAATATCCCGACCGCCGAACTGGTCCCGGCGCTGTGCTTCGCCATCATCTTTATTTTTGCCCGTTTCCGTTCACAAGCGGCGACGAACTAAACCTTTTATCCGCATAACCTGAGGGATCTGTAATGAAAAAAATCAGCTTACCGAAGATCGGTATCCGCCCGGTAATCGATGGTCGTCGCATGGGGGTCCGCGAGTCGCTGGAAGCGCAAACCATGAACATGGCGAAAGCCACCGCCGCGCTTATCAGCGAGAAACTGCGCCACGCCTGCGGCGCCCGGGTGGAGTGCGTGATTGCCGATACCTGCATCGCCGGCATGGCCGAGTCGGCCGCCTGTGAAGAGAAATTCAGCAGCCAGAACGTCGGCGTCACCATCACCGTCACCCCCTGCTGGTGCTACGGCAGCGAAACCATCGACATGGATCCGCTGCGCCCGAAGGCCATCTGGGGCTTTAACGGCACCGAACGTCCGGGGGCGGTCTATCTGGCCGCCGCGCTGGCGGCCCATAGCCAGAAAGGGATCCCGGCGTTCTCCATCTACGGGCATGACGTACAGGATGCCGATGACACCTCGATCCCGGCGGACGTCGAAGAAAAGCTGTTGCGCTTCGCGCGCGCCGGCGTGGCCGTCGCCAGTATGAAAGGGAAAAGCTATCTGTCGCTGGGCGGCGTCTCAATGGGCATCGCCGGCTCCATCGTCGACCACAATTTCTTTGAATCCTGGCTCGGCATGAAGGTCCAGGCTGTCGACATGACGGAGCTGCGCCGGCGAATCGATCAGAAAATCTATGATGAAACCGAGCTGGAGATGGCGCTGGCGTGGGCGGATAAACACTTCCGCTACGGCGAAGATCAGAACGCTGAGCAGTATAAGCGCAATGAAACACAGAGCCGCGCGGTGCTGAAAGAGAGCCTGCTGATGGCGATGTGCATCCGCGACATGATGCAGGGCAACCCGAAACTGGCGGAAAAAGGGCTGGTGGAGGAGTCGCTGGGCTACAACGCCATCGCCGCCGGTTTCCAGGGTCAGCGCCACTGGACCGATCAATACCCCAATGGCGATACCGCTGAAGCGCTGCTCAACAGCTCTTTTGACTGGAACGGGGTGCGCGAGCCATTTGTCGTCGCTACCGAAAACGACAGCCTCAACGGCGTGGCCATGCTGATGGGTCATCAGCTCACCGGCACCGCCCAGGTGTTTGCCGACGTGCGCACCTACTGGTCGCCGGACGCCGTTGAGCGGGTCACCGGGCAGCCGCTCACCGGGCGGGCGGAGCACGGCATCATTCACCTGATTAACTCCGGCTCTGCGGCGCTGGACGGCTCCTGCCAGCAGCGCGACGCGCAGGGCAACCCGACGATGAAACCTCACTGGGAGATTGAGCAGAACGAGGCGGATGCCTGCCTCGCGGCGACCGAATGGTGCCCGGCGATCCACGAATACTTCCGCGGCGGCGGCTTCTCTTCCCGCTTCCTGACCGAAGGCGGCGTACCGTTCACCATGACCCGGGTAAACATCATCAAAGGCCTGGGGCCGGTGCTGCAAATTGCCGAAGGCTGGAGCGTGGCGCTGCCCAAAGCGATGCACGACCAGCTCGACGCCCGTACCAACTCCACCTGGCCCACCACCTGGTTTGCCCCACGCCTGACCGGCAAGGGTCCGTTCAGCGATGTGTACTCGGTGATGGCTAACTGGGGCGCCAACCACGGCGTGCTGACCATCGGCCACGTTGGCGCGGATTTCATTACCCTCGCCGCCATGCTGCGCATTCCGGTCTGCATGCACAACGTGGAAGCGGCGAAAATCTACCGCCCCTCCGCCTGGGCTGCGCATGGCATGGATATCGAGGGCCAGGACTACCGCGCCTGCCAGAACTACGGGCCGCTGTATAAGCGTTAACAGGTTGGTTTCGCCCGGTGGCGCAGGCTTACCGGGCCTACAGATGCGCGCGGTCTGTAGGCCGGATAAGCGCCGCGCCATCCGGCGATGTTGTTTCGGGAGTCACTATGAAGCAAGACGTTATCCTGGTCCTCGACTGCGGCGCCACCAACGTGCGGGCGATGGCCGTTGACCGACAGGGAAACATTATCGCCCGCGCCGCAACGGCGAACGCCAGCGACATCGCGGCGGAGAACAGCGACTGGCACCAGTGGTCGCTGGAGGCCATTATGCAGCGCTTTGCCGACTGCTGTCGGCAGATCCATGACCAGCTGGCCTCCTGCACGGTGCGCGGCATCACCGTCACGACCTTTGGCGTCGATGGCGCGCTGGTGGATGAGCAGGGTGCCCTGCTGTATCCGATCATCAGCTGGAAATGCCCGCGCACCGCGGCGGTGATGGAGAATATCAGCCAGTATATGCCAGCACACCAGCTGCAGCAGATTGCCGGCGTCGGCGCCTTTGCGTTCAACACCCTGTATAAGCTGGTGTGGCTGAAAGAGAACCACCCGCAGCTGCTGACGCAGGCCCATGCCTGGCTGTTTATTTCGTCGCTGATCAACCACCGGCTGACCGGGGAGTTCACCACCGACCTCACCATGGCGGGTACCAGCCAGATGCTCGATCTCCGGCAGCGCGATTTCAGCGCGCCGATCCTGCAGGCGACCGGCCTGCCGCGCCGCCTGTTCCCGCGGCTGGTTGAAGCAGGCCAGCCAATCGGCGCCCTGCTGCCGGAGGCCGCTGCGCTGCTGGGCCTTCCCATCGGGATCCCGGTTATCTCGGCCGGGCACGACACTCAGTTCGCTCTGTTTGGCGCTGGCGCCGGGCAGGATGAGCCGGTGCTCTCCTCCGGGACCTGGGAGATCCTGATGGTACGCAGCGCCCAGGTTGACACCTCGCTGCTCTGCGACTACAGCGGCTCCACCTGCGAACTGGACAGCCAGCCGGGCCGCTATAACCCGGGAATGCAGTGGCTGGCCTCCGGCGTGCTCGAATGGGTGCGCAAGCTGTTGTGGAGCGCTGACACGCCGTGGCAGACGCTGATTGCCGAAGCGCAGGCGATCCCGCCCGGCGCCCAGGGCGTCAGGATGCAGTGCGACCTGCTCGCCAGCCAGCACGCCGGCTGGCAGGGCGTCACGCTCAACACCACCCGCGGCCATTTTTACCGCGCCGCGCTGGAGGGGTTAAGCGACCAGCTGGCGCAGCATCTGCAAACCCTGGAAAACATCGGCGGCTTCAGGGCGAAAGAGCTGCTGCTGGTGGGCGGCGGCAGCCGCAACGCGCTATGGAACCAGATCAAGGCCAACCGACTCGGGATACCGGTCAAAGTCCTCGATGATGCCGAAACCACGGTGGCCGGCGCGGCGATGTTTGGCTGGTATGGCGTAGGCGAGTTCTCTTCGCCGGAACAGGCCAGAGCGCAGGTCGCGTACCGCTACCGCTATTTCTGGCCACAAACTGAACCTGAATTAACAGAGGAAACCTGAGATGCTCAAAACCATTTCCCCGCTGATATCGCCGGAACTGCTGAAAGTGCTGGCCGAAATGGGCCATGGGGATGAAATCATTTTTTCCGATGCCCATTTCCCGGCGCACAGCATGGGGCCACAGGTGATCCGCGCTGATGGCCTGCGGGTCAGCGATCTGCTGCAGGCGATTATCCCGCTGTTCGAGTTAGACAGCTACGCGCCGCCGCTGGTGATGATGGCCGCCGTCGAAGGCGATGCGCTGGACCCGACGGTGGAACAGCGCTATCGGCAGGCGCTCTCGGCGCAGGCCCCCTGCCCGGATATCGTGCGGATTGACCGCTTTGCCTTCTACGACCGGGCGCAAAAAGCCTTTGCGATCGTTATCACAGGAGAGCGAGCTAAGTACGGAAATATCCTTTTAAAAAAAGGAGTCACGCCGTAATCTCATGCCGGAGCGTCTGCCTGATGCAGACGCTCAATCAATGATGGGATGAGAATAAATGAAAGCAGCCCGCCAGCAGGCGATCGTCGATCTCCTGATCACCCACAGCAGCCTGACCACCGAAACCTTGTCAAAACAGCTCAACGTCAGCAGGGAAACCATTCGCCGCGATCTGAGCGAGCTGCAGGCGCAGGGCAAAGTGCTGCGCAACCACGGCCGGGCCAAAGTGATCCATCAGCGCAGCCAGGACAGCGGCGACCCTTTTCACATTCGGCTGAAAAGCCATTACGCGCATAAAGCCGATATCGCCCGCGAAGCGCTGGCCTGGATTGACGAAGGGATGGTGATCGCCCTCGATGCCAGCTCCACTTGCTGGTATCTCGCCCGCCAGCTGCCGGACCGCCCGCTGCACGTCTTTACCAACAGCCAGCCCATCTGCCAGGAGCTAGCCAAACGCGACCAAATCACGCTCACCTGCTCCGGCGGCACTCTGCAGCGGAAATATGGCTGCTACGTGAACCCGACGCTGATTTCCCAGCTGAAATCGCTGGAGATCGATCTGTTTATTTTTTCCTGCGAAGGCATCGACCCGCAGGGCGCGCTATGGGACTCCAATGCGTTCAATGCCGACTTTAAATCGATCCTGCTTAAGCGCGCGGCGCAGTCGCTACTGCTGATCGACAAAAGCAAGTTCAACCGTTCCGGCGAGGCGAGAATTGGTCATCTGGATGACGTGACGCATATTGTGTCGGATGCGCCGCAGCCTTAAGGGGAAGGCCGGAGGACGCGCACGCGTCTCCGGCCTGAGGGGGAAGGATTAACGCTCGTCGCGACGTCCGCCGACGGCGGCCCACAGGCGACGCACGTGAACGGTCACCTCTTCACGATCGTGATACAGCTGACGCGCCTGGATCTGGGCGTTGATGCCGTGCTCGTCCAGCTGGGCCTGAATATAGGCCAGATTCTGCGACACCTCTTCATAGCGCTTTTTCATCGGCAGCTTGAGGTTGAAGATGGTCTCCCGGCACCAGCCGTTGACCAGCCACTGCGCCATCAGCGCCGCCACCTTCGCCGGTTTCTCCACCATATCGCAGACCATCCACGAGATGTTGTTGCGGTTCGGACGATAGCGGAAGCCATCTTCGCGCAGCCAGGTCACCTGGCCGGTATCCATCAGGCTCTGGGCCATCGGACCGTTATCGACCGAAGAGACCCACATGTTGCGCTTCACCAGCTGATAGGTCCAGCCGCCCGGGCAGGCGCCGAGATCGACGGCATACATGCCGTTCGCCAGGCGCTCGTCCCACTCGTCCGCCGGAATAAAGACGTGGAACGCCTCTTCCAGCTTGAGGGTGGAACGGCTCGGGGCATCGGACGGAAACTTCAGCCGCGGAATGCCCATATAGAACGGTGAGTTGTTGTTGCTGTACGAGTAGCCGGTATAGCAGCAGCCGGGGGCGATAAAGAACACATGCACCACCGGTCGCTTTGGCGTTTCATAGTTGGTCAGCACGCCCGCCTCGCGCAGCGCCGCGCGTAACGGCACCGTGAACTTGCGGCAGAACTTCATCAGCTCTTTGCTTTCGTTGGTATCCGCCACTTCCACACGCAGCTCGCCACCCTTCTCCACCACGCCCTGCAGCATGCCGACGATCGGGGTAATGCGATCCTCCGGCGGCAGGTCGCGCAGCAGTTCGCCGACCACGAACATCTGACGGGCGAAAATCAGCGAGCTGAACGGCAGATCGCGTACCAGCTTCTCACCGTCGTCTTGCTGATAACCTTCAAAAATCACATAACCAGAGTCTTCTTTGACCCGGGCAAAACCAAACACCTCAAGGCGGGCGGCCTTATCGGTAATTTCTGCTGCGCACTCTTTCTCAAACCCAGGGCGACAATAGAGGACAACCTTATTCATGAACAACGCCCTTACGTTTCAGACGAATTGCACCAATTAACATTAAAACCCAACCGGCGAGGAAGCTTACGCCGCCCACCGGGGTCACGAACGCCCACAGACGTAAATGAGACAGCGCCAGACAATAGAGGCTGCCGCTGAACAGCACGGTCCCTAACGCCAGAAACACGCTGCTCCAGTAGAACCAGATGCTGATCCGGCGCTGCATCGCCACCGCCAGACCAAAAATCGCCAGGGTATGGAAGGCCTGGTACTCCAGGCCGGTATGGATCCAGGCCATCTCCGCCGCGCCGAGCGATTGACTTAATACATGCGCGCCAAAGGCACCCAGAGCCACAAAGATAAAGCCGCTAATCGCGGCGAATATCAGCATAAAACGGCTGGTCATGTTTTTACCCTACAAGTATTTATTGTTCATAACGAAAGCGGAATTTTTCTTGCTCACTTGCCGCTTTCGCCAGGATCCATTGCCGGAAAGCGGCTATTTTACCCAGTTCTGCCTGACTGTCATGGCAAACAAGGTAAAACGCATTCTTACTGACCAGAACATCATTAAACGGACACACCAGACGACCGGCTTCAATTTCGGACTGCGCCATCACGTTGTTGGCCAGCGCCACGCCCTGCCCGTGAATGGCCGCCTGCAGCACCATCGCGCTATGGCTGAAAATCGGCCCCTGTTGCACATTAATATGGCTTAGACCAAGCTGGCGGGTATAAGTTTGCCAGTCGCGGCGGGACGCATCGTGAAGCAGCGTATGTTGCGCCAGATCGGCAGGCGTTTTCAATGCTTTGTCGCCGGTGAGCAAGAGCGGGGAACAGACCGGCAGCAGATACTCGGCGTACAATTTTTCCACACGCAGGCCCGGCCAGTTGCCGCGGCCGTAAAAAATCGCCACATCGACATCGTCCGCCAGCTTATCCTCCTGGCGGTCTACCGCCTGGATCCTGACGTCGATTCCCGGATAAGCTGAGTTAAAGCTTGTCAGTCTCGGCACCAGCCACTGGATGGCAAAACTTGGCAATAAACTGACCGTTAATGCCCCTTTGGCGCTGCGCGCCTGAAGTTTACGCGTCGCTTCCGTCAGTTGCGAAAAAATCTCTTTAATATCCTGAAAATAGCTCTGCCCTTCTTCCGTTAACAGCAGCGAACGATTGCGCCGCCGGAACAGCTTAAGGCCCAGAAAATCCTCGAGAGACTTGATTTGATGGCTGACTGCGGCCTGCGTCACAAAAAGCTCATCGGCTGCCCGAGTGAAGCTGAGATGACGTGCGGCTGCATCAAAAACACGTAATGCATTCAGAGGTGGTAATCGCTTCGACATGGTTATTCTGGCTTAGATGTTAACTCAATTTAACAAATAGGAAACAATGATTAACCTATTAGTTTTTTTTATCTGAGCCATTATAAATTGTCCGTTGAGGTTCTACCAGCAAATACCTATAGTGGCGGCACTTCCTGAGCCGGAACGAGAAGCTTTTTTTGGAATGCGTGTTCCATCAAGCTTTTGGCTTACGGTTGTGATGTTGTGTTGTTGTGTTTGCAATTGGTCTGTCTTTGCAGACCCTGGTAGCAAAGCTACCCCTTTTCACTTCCTGTACATTTACCCTGTCTGTCCATAGTGATTTAATGTAGCACCGCAACGCGCGGTGCTTTTTTTTGCCTTTTTACTGCCTTACTCGTCCAGCTCACCCAGCTGTTTCACGTCAGAGCGATTGATCTGCTGTTTGTTGCCCCACGCGTCCTTATACGAGATCATGCCAGTATCATTATCGGTTTGCGGTTTCCCGTCGGTAACGATGGTTCGCCCATCATTGGTATGCATCACATAGTTAGAGGAACAGGCGCTCAGGCCTAAAGTCAGCATACAGGCAGAGATAATCGCAGCGGCCTTAGTCATTTTCATTTTTCTCTCCTTACGGCTATTTATACTATTCGTGACTCGTTAAGTAATAGGTTAAAACACAAACCCAACACTTTTCAGCATAACCCTCTTTGACCCACCTGAAGTCACATTCGGACAATTCCACAGGGCGCAGAGGCCTTGTCACGCCCGGCAAATTGCGCGACGATCGCGGGATTGATACGAGGAATTCCATGAACGCATTCAACCCGGCGCACTTTCGCGCGCAGTTTCCGGCTCTGGCCGATGCCGGCGTCTATCTCGACAGCGCGGCGACCGCGCTCAAACCGCAGGCGGTGATCGACGCCAGCGACCAGTTTTATCGCCTGAGCGCCGGCAACGTCCATCGCAGCCAGTTCGCCGCCGCCCAGCGGCTGACCGAGCGCTACGAGGCGGCCCGCGAGCGCGTGGCGGCGTGGCTTAACGCCCCGTCCGGCAAAGATATCGTCTGGACGCGGGGAACCACCGAGGCCATCAATATGGTGGCGCAGAGCTACGTCCGGCCGCGCCTGCAGCCTGGCGATGAAATTATCGTTAGCGAAGCCGAGCATCATGCCAACCTCGTGCCCTGGCTGATGGTAGCCGGGCAGACCGGCGCCCGAGTCGTCAAACTGCCGCTTGGCGCCGACCGCCTGCCGGATATCGCCAGCCTCAGCGCGCTCATCACCCCGCGCAGCCGGGTGCTGGCCATCGGCCAGATGTCCAACGTCACCGGCGGCTGCCCGGACCTGGCGCAGGCTATCCGCCTTGCTCACGCCGCCGGGATGGTAGTGATGGTCGATGGCGCCCAGGGCGCGGTGCATTTCCCCGCTGACGTGCAGGCGCTGGATATCGATTTTTACGCCTTTTCCGGCCATAAGCTATATGGCCCGACCGGGATCGGCGCCCTGTACGGCAAAAGCGAGCTGCTGGCGGCGATGTCGCCCTGGCTCGGCGGCGGGAAAATGATCGCCGAGGTCAGCTTTGACGGCTTTACGCCGCAGCCGGCCCCTTATGGTCTCGAGGCCGGCACGCCGAATGTCGCCGGGGTAATCGGCCTTAGCGCCGCCCTGGAGTGGCTGGCGCAGAGCGATATCGGCCAGGCGGAAAACTGGAGCCGCAGTCTGGCGAGTCTGGCGGAAGAGGCGCTGGCGAAACGGCCGGGCTTCCGCTCTTTCCGCTGCCAGCAGTCAAGCCTGCTGGCCTTTGAGTTCGACGGTGTTCATCACAGCGATCTGGTGACGCTGCTGGCGGAGTCCGGCATTGCTCTGCGCGCCGGGCAACACTGCGCCCAACCGCTGCTGGCGGCCTTAGGGGTCAGCGGCACGCTGCGGGCCTCTTTCGCCCCCTACAATACCCAAGACGATGTTGCGGCGCTGGTCCACGCGGTGGATCGCGCCCTGGAAATTCTGGTGGATTAATGACAACTCTGCACCCCTTCGGCACAACCATTACCGACGCCACGCTGCGCCAGACCTTCGCCCCGCTGAACCAGTGGGAGGATAAATATCGTCAGCTGATTTTATTGGGCAAAAAGCTGCCGACGCTGACCGATGAGCGCAAAGCGCAGGCCCGGGAGATTGCCGGGTGTGAAAACCGCGTCTGGCTGGGCTATGAGGAGGATGCCGAGGGCAGGCTGCACTTCTTTGGCGACAGCGAAGGCCGGATTGTGCGCGGTCTGCTGGCGGTGCTGTTGACCGCCGTGGAAGGAAAAACCCGCGCCGGGATCCTGGCGCAGGATCCGCTGGCGCTGTTCGACGAGCTGGGGCTACGCGGCCAGCTCAGCGCCTCGCGCAGCCAGGGCCTCAGCGCCCTCAGCGAGGCGGTGCTCGCCGCCGCCCGCGAGGTTGAGGTTTAAGCTCATCCCGGGGGCGGCGCTTGACGCGCCTTGCCCGGGCTACGGGCTCATGCAGTTTTGTCGCCCGGACAGGTGCGCAGCGCCGCCTCCGGGGAATTGTCCTGTAGACCGGGTAAGGCGCCTGCGCCGCGGCCCGGGATTTACGTCGTCTGCCGCTCCGCCTTCGCCAGCATCTTCTTCAGAGCATGCGATACCGCGACGAAGCCAAAGGTCGCGGTCACCATGGTGGCCGCGCCAAAGCCGGAAGCGCAGTCCATCCGTTTCGGCCCTTCCGCCGTGCTCTTCATCGCGCAGACGCTGCCGTCCGCTTGCGGGTAGACCAGCGCTTCCGTAGAGAAGACGCAGTCCACGCCGAGCTTGCCTTTGCTGTTTTTCACCACCCCAAACTGGCTTTTCAGCCGCTCGCGCAGTTTAGCCGCCAGCGGATCCTGGATGGTCTTCGCCAGGTCAGCGACCTGGATCTGCGTTGGGTCAATCTGACCGCCCGCCCCGCCGGTGGTGACCAGCGGCACTTTGTAGCGGCGACACCAGGCGATAAGCGCCGCTTTCGGCCGGACGCTATCGATCGCGTCGATAACATAGCTAAAGCCGACGCCAAGATATTCCGCCACGTTTTCCGGGGTCACGAAATCATCCACCACCGTCACCCGACACTCCGGGTTGATGAGACGAATACGCTCTGCCATCACTTCCGCTTTCGCCAGCCCGACGTTGCCGCTCAGGGCGTGGATCTGACGATTGGTGTTGGTGACGCAGACATCGTCCATATCGATAAGGGTGATCGCCCCGATGCCGGTTCGCGCCAGCGCTTCCGCCGCCCAGGAGCCGACCCCGCCGATCCCGACCACGCAGACGTGGGCATCGGCAAAACATTGCAGCGCTTTTTCACCATATAAACGTGCCGTACCGCCAAAACGCTGGCGCCAGGCATCGCTGATTACAACAGACATAGAACCTCAGAACAAAATGACAGCGCCCGGAGGCCGCCGTAAACGGCGTCATCCGGGCGCCCTGGTCAACAGGCAGGGCCAGGGGAGTTAGCCGCTAAAAACATTCCCCGCGCCCGGGGCGTTTTTCAGCACCCATACGCGGCCATAGTGGTTATACCAGCCGGCACGGTGGCCTGCGTCAGGCCCAATGCCCTGATAGATGTCGAAATGCTGGCCTTTGATGGCCCCGCCGACGTCGAGAGCGACCATCAGGCGCAGTTCGTACTGGCCGTTAAACTTGCCGTTATTATCCAGCAGAGGCACCTCGGCCAGCAAGGTGGTTCCCGGCGGAATAATCGACCGGTCAGAGGCCACCGAGGCGCGGCCGATCAGCGGCACAGCGCTGGCCCCTTTCACCGGCGCGAAAGACTGCGGTTTAAAGAACACGAACGACGGGTTCTGCTCCAGCAGCTCGCGCACTTCCGCTTCGCTGTGCTTTTCACCCCACTCGCGGATCGCCTGCATCGACATATCTTCTTTCTTCACTTCCCCGCGGTCGATCAGCACTTTGCCGATGCTGCGATAGGGCCAGCCGTTTTTCCCGGCATAGCTAAAGAAGTTGAGCGGCGAACCATCGCCAAAGTCGATATAGCCGCTGCCCTGCACGTCCATGATGAAGTTATCCATCAGCGAATTGCTGTACGCCAGCACATAGTTATCGCTCAGCGCGCCGGCATAGATGCTGGCGCGGGACGGCAGCTTACCGCGTTTCGGCGGCATCCGGTAAATGGGGTACTGGAATTCGCCCTGACGGGTGTGGCGCGCCTGCACCACCGGCGTGTAGTAGCCGGTAAACTGAACGTTGCCATAGTTGTCGGTGCCCTGCATCTGCCAGGCGTCGATGCCAAACTGGCGCAGCGTGCGGGTGTCGCCGCCGGCGCGCAGCCACTCCTGCAGCGCATTATAGACGTTGCTCTGGCTATTATAGAGGCGCGGCGAGGCGTTACGAATTTGATTAACCTGCTCGGAGAAGTCGCCGGCGTTGATCGGCGCCCCGACGGCATCCGGCTGGTTTACCAGTGAAAACGGCTGGGTGAACTTGCCATCGCTATATTGCTGACCGCGGTCGGTCGGTTTTGAGGAACAGGCGGCAAGCATAGCCAGCATTGCCCCCGTCGCTACATATTTTGCCCAACGTCCTTTCATGGTGTCTCATCTTTTGCTGCGAAGCCTTAGTGCGTGTTGAAGATAACAAAGCGCCGGGGCTATTGAAATGCGCGATCTCATCGATGGCACAGATTTGTGTAAAAAAACACCACAACGTGGCGTTTTATAAGCCAATTCTTACAAAAATGTCGATTTGGTCGAAAAAAGGTTGCATCATCTCGCTAGCGGAGTATAGTGCGCTTCCACGGACGCGGGGTGGAGCAGCCTGGTAGCTCGTCGGGCTCATAACCCGAAGGTCGTCGGTTCAAATCCGGCCCCCGCAACCAATTAAAATTTGATGAAGTACAAAGCAGTACGGTGACGCGGGGTGGAGCAGCCTGGTAGCTCGTCGGGCTCATAACCCGAAGGTCGTCGGTTCAAATCCGGCCCCCGCAACCAATCAAATTTGACAAAGTAAAGCAGTACGGTGACGCGGGGTGGAGCAGCCTGGTAGCTCGTCGGGCTCATAACCCGAAGGTCGTCGGTTCAAATCCGGCCCCCGCAACCAACATCATAAACACCCTCAAGGGTGTTTTTTTGTTTCTGCCCCGGCAAACCTCTGCCGAAAACGGGAACGGCCATTGCCGCCCCCTCGCCGGTTTGCTTTATGTCATCCGTAACAGCCCCTGAAATACAAGAAACCGCAATTTATCAACGTCTTTTTATACTTCCCTGTATCTCTCAGGAGATCCACAGATAATGCGTGGACAAATGAGTGTACGGCTAAAAGCCACTAACTTAATCCACTCATTTAGAGTTTTGCGCAATAAAAGGACTAAATTCCCGGAACTACCGTTATCTTTACGTTTGTAATCGGCCCCTGGCCAACAAGAATGAAGATAGCAGACTTGATATAATGATTATATTTCGGTGCTTATCTTGCCAGACAGGGCACTGCAACAAACAGGATTTAATTGAGATAGTGTATCTATGATAGTTTTCATTATAAGTCAGCACCATACTTTCATTACTGAATAAATCATGATAATTGATGCAAATGTTATATTTTTGATACCAGAGCTTCTTCTGATTGTTTTAAATTATGGTATTAATTCCATCTTTTCCCCTTCTGTACTTCACTAATCTCGCAGTAGATGGTCGAACTTTTTGCCACCAAATCATTCACAGCAAAAATATCATTTATTAAAGAAGCTTTTATTTATTCCGAAAAAGTGGCGTTGCGATATTATTACGCGATCGTTTATCGGTATTTTATGCTTATACTTATCCATAACCAAGCAGATTGCCCTTGATGGTCAATAAATTGAGAAACTTCATATAAATAAAACCATCTTAGGATACGAGCCAAATTATTTATAGTAGTAATAATAACGATCTTTCAGACACTGACCACATTGCACCACGCTTTATTTAACTGTTAAATTGGATCAAGGTCAGATACTTAAACAGGGGTTAGTTAGACAGGGAGAAGCAACATGGCTAAAAAATTTCTAAACAATGTTCCCGAAACTCGCTTTAACATAAAGCCGGGCCTGAAAACAGGAAGTGCCATGAATGTGAAGTTACCTCTACATCTTCTCTCCGCCA
>NZ_PJDK01000099.1:0-15800 GCF_002837615.1 Klebsiella sp. X1-16S-Nf21 | reverse complement strand
CGGCTGCAGCATCGGTTTTTCCGGTCTGGCGCGTACGGCGGAGACCACGCCGAGCACCAGCAACAGGATCCCGCTCAGGGTCAGCAGCGGCGGTAAACTTTGCCGCAGCAGGAAGGTATACAGCAGCCCGGCCAGAGTTTCGAAGACGATCAGCGGCCCGAGGATCACCGTCGGCAGCCGCTGGCTGGCGATATTCCAGCACAGCGCGCCGACCCATGAGCAGAGCACCGCGATGGCCAGCATCAGCGTAATGAACACCGCCGGGCGCGGGCCGAAGGGCAGGGGAAACCCGGCCTGCTGGCCGTGCAGCCAGGCGCAGGCGGCGAGATAGCCGGCCAGCGAAACCGGAAGCGTGACCAGTGCCTGAGCGGTAGCCCACATCATCGGCGGCTGATGCGGATTTTCCCGCAACCAGCGGGCGTTGCGCAGGGCATACCAGGCCCAGCAGGCCACCGATCCCAGCGCCAGCGCGATGCCGGAGCCGTAGCGCCACGGGCTAAAATCAGGCAGCCCCTGGCGCAGTTCTGCGACGTTAACGCAGATCAGGCCGACGGCGATGCAGACCAGCGCCGGAAACAGGCGCCGCCACGGCAGCTTCCCGTCGCGCTGGCTGTAGAGCAGATTGGCGAACACCGGCAATACCACCGGCAGCGTGCCGATAATCATGGTGGAGACCGGCGCCCCGGTGCGCTGAATAGCGCTGGCCAGGCAGACGTAATAGATAAGATTCCCCATCATCGTCAGGCCCAGCGCGGTCCACCAGTCGTTCCGGCTCAGCTGGCGCAAACGCGCGCGTCCGAGCCACGCCAGCGGCAGGGCGATGAGGCCCAGCGCCAGATAGCGTCCCATTGACTGCAGCATCGCCGGATACTCTGGCACCAGCAAAGGTCCGACAAAAATTAATCCCCACATCAGCCCCGCCAGCAGGGCGTACAGCACACCACTAATCATCATTGCATCCGTTGTCATCACAGTTGTCTGTAGTGTAGAAGGGGGCCGGGCAGGAATATTGTATGAGATTGCGCATTAGCGCCTGGCGACCTGCTTCTGATAGCGCACCGGCGTAATACCGTAACGCAGGGTGAAGGCGCGGGTCAGGTGGGACTGGTCGGTGAGGCCGACGGCTATTGCCACTTCGGCGGCGGGCATGCCGTGGGTGAGAAACGCTTTGGCGCGCCACAGACGGATGGCCATCAGCATCTGATGGGGCGTCACGTGATAGTGGGCTTTAAACTGGCGCTGAAAGTGGTATGGGCTAAGCGCCGCCACCTGCGCTAGCTCGTCGAGGGTGATGGGGCGCATATAGTTATCGTGCAGGTAGTCGCGCACCCGGTCGAAGCGATGCCCGGCCTCACCCTGCGCAGAGGCATGGTGGGCCAGAGGGCGGAAGGCGTCGATGAGGTCGAGCAGCAGTCCCTGCTGGGCCAGCGGATCGTCGCTATGCCACAGGCCATAAATCAGCTGGCCAATCTGTCGGGAACGCAGGGGATCCTCGCGGACCACCTCGCTGAACCACCAGTCGCGCACCCCGGTGATGGCTTCCAGACGGTCCGGCTCCAGATAAATCATCCGGTAGCGCCAGCCGTCAGCGGTTTCCGCTTCGCCGGTATGCAGCTCGTCGGGATTCATGGTGACAATGGCGTTCGCGGCGGCGATATGCTGGCTGCCGCGGTAGCGAAAGCGTTCAGCGCCTTGCTCAATCACGCCGATGCCGAAGGCTTCGTGGGTATGGGGTTCAAAGGCGTAGCGAGAGATATGGGCGTGGTAAAGCTCCACCCCGGGCAGCTTTTCGAGATGGCGAAAGCGCGCGCGGTCTTTTTCATCACTAAATTGGGGTGGTACGCCCTGCATGCCTGCCTCCCGACGGTTATCCCTTCAATATGAGAGAGGAACCGCCGGGACGCAACCGCAAAAGCTGACAGGGGTGGTTACAGAATGCCTTTCACGCTTTCAGCAAGGAAGGTGGTCGGACGGCCGATCAGCGTACTCAGGGTGCGGCTGTCGTCAAACAGCCCGCCTTTCGACGCGCCGACATCGGAATCCGCCAGCATATCCGCCAGACCCGCCGGCAGACCGACGCTTTTCAGCGCGGCGGCGAAATCGGCTTCGCTGAGGTTCTGGTAAACCACGTTTTTTCCGCTTTGCGTGCTCAGCTCAGCAGCCAGGTCGCTCAGCGTCCAGGCGTTATCACCCGCCAGTTCGTAAATCTTCCCTTCATGGCCTTCACCGGCGATAACGCGGGCGGCAGCAGCGGCATAATCCGCGCGGGTGGCGGAGGCAATTTTACCCTCGCCAGCGGCGCCGATAAACACGCCATGCTCCAGCGCCGGCGGTGCGCTGGCCAGATAGTTTTCGGTATACCAGCCATTGCGCAGCAGGGCGTAAGCGATACCAGAATCGGCCAGCATCTGCTCGGTTTCAATATGCTCTGCGGCCAGGCCCAGCGGCGAGGTGTCGGCGTGCAGCAGGCTGGTGTAGGCGATGAATGTCACCCCAGCGGCTTTGGCGGCGTTGATGACGTTGCGGTGCTGAACGGCGCGCTGACCGACTTCGCTGGAGGAGATTAACAGCAGTTTATCCACGCCCTGCAGCGCGGCGGTCAGTGCCGCTTCGTCGCTATAGTCGGCCTGACGGACAACCACGCCCTGCTGGCTGAGGGACTGGGCTTTGGCCGGGTTGCGGACAATCGCCACAATCTGGCTGGCAGGGACGGTTTTTAACAGGTCTTGCAGAACGTAGTGGCCAAGCTGGCCGGTGGCACCGGTAAGGGCGATCATGGGACTTCTCCTTCGTGTTTAGTGGCAGTTGTGGTAAGCTAACACCTTAGCTAACTTTTAGTAAGTACGTACAAAAAGGTAAGTGTGAAAATGGCCGAACCGACGCTGAGCGAGAAACTGCGCAACGGCAACCTGTTTGCGGAACAGTGCCCGTCGCGCGATGTGCTTAAACATGTCACCAGTCGCTGGGGCGTGTTGATTCTGGTGGCGCTGCGCGAGGGGACCCATCGCTTCAGCGATCTGCGCCGCAAAATGGGCGGGGTCAGCGAAAAGATGCTGGCGCAGTCGCTGCAGGCCCTGGAGCAGGATGGTTTTATCGACCGCGTCTCTTATCCGGTGGTACCGCCACACGTTGAATATAGCCTGACGCCGCTCGGCCTGCAGGTGAGCGAGAAAGTGGCGGCGCTGGCGGACTGGATCGAGAGCAATCTGCCTGCGGTGTTGGCTAACCACGGGGAGTGAAAATGTATCACTCCCTGTAGCCCCGCCACCGGGGAGATATTCCCGGATAGCGGCTGGCGTCTTATCCGGGCTACCAGCCAGCCCCGGTTTGTAGCCCCGGTAAGCGCAACGCCACCGGGGAGATGTACCCGGATAGCGGCTGGCGCCTTATCCGGGCTACCCGTCAGCCCCGGTTTGTAGCCCCGGTAAGCGCAGCGCCACCGGGGAGATGTACCCGGATAGCGGCTGGCGCCTTATCCTGGCTACCCGTCAGCCCCGGTTTGTAGCCCCGGTAAGCGCAGCGCCACCGGGGAGATGTACCCGGATAACGGCTGGCGCCTTATCCGGGCTACCCGTCAGCTCCGGTTTGTAGCCCCGGTAAGCGCAGCGCCACCGGGGAGATATTCCCGGATAACGGCTGGCGCCTTATCCGGGCTACCCGTCAGCCCCGGTTGGTAGCCACGGTAAGCGCAGCGCCACCGGGGAGATATTCCCGGATAGCGGCAGGCGCCTTATCCGGGCTACCCGTCAGCCCCGGTTTGTAGCCCCGGTAAGCGCAGCGCCGCCGGGGAGATGTACCCGGATAGCGGCTGGCGTCTTATCCGGGCTACCAGCCAGCCCCGGTTTGTAGCCCCGGTAAGCGCAGCGCCACCGGGGAGATGTACCCGGATAGCGGCTGGCGCCTTATCCGGGCTACCCGTCAGCCCCGGTTTGTAGCCCCGGTAAGCGCAGCGCCATCGGGGAACAGGCATTACTTGCTCAAATCCAGCTGATAAATGGCGAAGCCGATATCATCGGTGGCCACCTGGCGCATTGGATACTGTGCTTTCTCTTTGATAAACGCCGCGGCTTTGTCGCCTGGCGAGGTCTCAAAACGAATATCCAACGGCGTGTTGCTGTGGATCGGCGCCAGACGCCAGTTGTTATCCGCCGCCGGATGGATCGCGCCATCCTTCTTCGATTGCGCGCCTATCCACGCCGCCAGCACTGAACGGTTTTCATCCGGTGAGGCAAAGGCGATATGGCTCTCACCGGTGCCGGCGAATTTGCCGCCGTAAGCGCGATAGTTATTGGTCGCGACCAGGAAAGTGGCCTGCGGATCGACAGGTTTACCGTTAAAGGTCAGGTGCTTAATACGCTCTGCCTGCGGATGGATCATCTGACATTCGCCGTCGTAGCGGGCCGGCTGGGTGACGTCAATCTGGTAGTTCACCCCGTCAATGACGTCGAAGTTATAGGTGCGGAAGCCGTCCCAGTTGATCAGCGACTGCGGCTTGCTGCTGGCGGGATCGATCTGGTTAAACTGTCCGGCGGAGCACTCCAGCCACTCCTTGACCTCTTTCCCGCTGACCTTCATCACCACCAGGGTGTTGGGGTAGAGATAGAGGTCGGCGGCATTGCGGAAGGTGAGCTGACCTTTCTCCACTTCGACAAAGCTCGCCGGATCGTTTTTACGTCCGCCGACTTTAAACGGCGCGGCGGCGGAGAGCACCGGCAGCTTCGCCAGATCCGGGTCGCCCTGAATATAGTGTTCTACATAGGCTTTCTGCGCCATGTTGACCACCTGCACCGTCGGGTCGTCCTGCACCAGCGCCAGATAGCTGTACATGTTGTCGGCGGACTTGCCGATCGGCTTGCTGACGAATTCGCGAGTGGCGTCGTGGTCGGCTTTCAGCACCGCCACCAGCTTGCCGTCTTCGGCCGCCAGCGATTTCTTCGCCACCGCGTCATAGATTGGCCGCGCTTCCGCTCTATTCTGAGTTACCTGCCATTTGCCGCTGTCGTTGTTCAGCACCAGATCAACCACCCCGAGATGATCGCCCCACATTCCCGGCATCACCGCCGGTACGCCGTTCAGCGTCCCTTTGGCGATATCCGCGCCTTTGATGTTGGCGAAGTCTTTACCCGGGAACACCGCGTGGGCATGGCCGAACATAATGGCGTCCACGCCGGGCACCTGGCTTAAGTAGTAGACCGAGTTTTCGGCCATCGCCTGATACGGGTCGGCGGAGAGGCCGGAGTGCGCGACCACGACCACCACATCAGCCCCTTTCGCCCGTATCTCCGGGATATATTTGCGCGCGGTTTCGGTAATGTCGTTGACCGTCACTTTACCGCTGAGATTGGCTTTATCCCAGGTCATGATCTGCGGCGGCACAAAACCGATATAGCCGATGCGCAGAGTATGGGGTTGACCATCGCTGTCCACGACCCGGGTATCCTGGATCAGGTACGGCGTAAACATCGGTTTGCCAGTTTTGGCATCGATGATATTGGCGTTCACGTAGGGGAATTTCGCCCCGGCCAGCGCCTTATGCAGGAAGTCGAGGCCATAATTGAATTCATG
Source organism: Klebsiella sp. X1-16S-Nf21 (assembly GCF_002837615.1). Lineage (NCBI taxonomy): Bacteria > Pseudomonadati > Pseudomonadota > Gammaproteobacteria > Enterobacterales > Enterobacteriaceae > Klebsiella > Klebsiella sp. X1-16S-Nf21. Next base: position 10,235 of record NZ_PJDK01000099.1, on the reverse strand, counting down.
GTTGCCCAGGTTGCCGACGGCGTAATTCAGGGTATTCATCGCCTTATACACCGGATGCACATCGCCTTCTTTCAACCCTTTCGCGGCCATGTAGTCGCCTAACGGGCTCCCCTGGATAACATCCCCGTTATCCACCAGCACGCTGTTTTTCGCTTCTGCCCGCGCCTGTTCGATCAGGGTGGCGGTACGGACCAGGCCGAATTTCTCCGTGGCGGCATCTTTGTAATAGTCAAAGTCCATCATATTGCTGTGCAGATCGGTGGTTTCCATGATCCGCAGGTCGACCGTCGCGGCGTTGACGCTGGCGGCGATCAGCGTGGCCAGGAGCGTTGCGCTAAACTTAATCATCAGAGGCGTCCTTTTTTTATGAGCGATAGCACAGTAGAAAATGTATTTATATTCTGTTGCTTACAGAAATGTGAATCTTGCCAGAAAAGCGGGCAGAGAAACCGCCATCGTTATCACAGATAGCGGAACTCGCGGTGATGCGATATAAATAAAACAACGAGTTAACGCCACTGTAACCAGACGAGGTGGAGAATGTTAGAACAAGTATGTCAGCTTGCACGGAACGCGGGCGATGCCATCATGGAAGTCTACGATGGAAACCAGCCGATCAACGTCGCCAGCAAGAAAGATGATTCTCCGGTCACGGCGGCGGATATCGCAGCGCACAACGTCATCATCAGCGGTCTGAAAGCGCTGGATCCTGACACCCCGGTTCTTTCCGAGGAGGACCCGCCGGCCTGGGAGGTACGTCAGCACTGGCAGCGCTACTGGCTGGTCGACCCGCTGGACGGCACCAAAGAGTTTATTAAGCGTAACGGCGAATTCACCGTCAATATCGCGCTGATCGAAAACGGCAAGCCGACACTGGGCGTGGTTTATGCGCCGGTGATGAAGGTGATGTACAGCGCGGAAAAAGGCAAAGCGTGGAAAGAAGAGTGCGGGGTGCGCAAGCAGATCCAGGTCCGCGATGCCCGTCCGCCGCTGGTGGTGATCAGTCGCTCTCACGGTAACGATCCGGAGCTGCAGGAGTATCTTGAGCAACTGGGCGAGCATCAAACCACTTCTATCGGATCTTCGCTGAAGTTCTGCCTGGTGGCGGAAGGCCAGGCCCAGCTCTATCCGCGCTTCGGGCCGACCAGCACCTGGGACACTGCCGCCGGCCACGCGGTCGCGGTGGCCGCCGGGGCGCATGTTCACGACTGGCAGGGCAAAACCCTCGACTACACGCCGCGTGAATCCTTCCTCAACCCCGGCTTCCGGGTCTCTATTTATTAAGCAATTTATGCAGCAGGTCGATGACCTGCTGCACCTCCTGCTGGGTCAGCGCACCGTCTTTGGCCCACTTTACGCGCCCGTCCTTATCCAGCACCACGATCGCGGAACTCTTCTCGTCCAGTTGCCAGGCTTTACGCACCAGCCCGTTGCTGTCGACGATAAACTGCGACCATGGAAAAAGCTTTTTATTACTCTCAATGCCGTTGCGCACGAACATGCCGGTGCCCGGAATGGCATCGTCGGTGTTAACGATGGTGGTAGTCTGGTAACGATCGTGCGGGAAACCTGCCGCTTTAATCGCCTCGATCAGGTTGGCATTTTTCTCTTTGGCTGACGAGCGACCGGCAATGTGCTGGATAACTCGCACTTTGCCCACCAGCTGCGAGCTGTTCCAGTTTTTATAGCTAAACTTATCCTTATCCAGAATGAGTTCTCCCCGATCCGCGACGCCGACCGGCGCCACACGCTGGCCGTCGACGAAGTTATGCGCTGTGGCCAGCAGCGGGAGAAGCAGTAACGAGGCGGCCAGTATGCTACGTAGGGTCATGCGTAATCCTTAATCATTTTTATGCAGGTGATCCGACCACTTGGTCTCGTTTAATCATAAGTGCGATTGGCGGCGATTACCCGCAATGAGGATGCCAGTTTGCGTGTTGACGCACAAATTAGTAGAAAAACGGCGACTTATACTTACTTCATCGTATGTCCGAAACGAAAATTCTGAATTATTGTCATCAAACGGTAAATAAACTTATACACACTGGGTCCCTCTGAGATTCTGGACTATAGTTTTAGGGCATTAAAATTTGCGCTCCCGATACGTGGGCTAACTGTGGCACCACAGGAGCGTAACCCTGGCAGGAGAGAAGAATGAAAATTTTCCAACGCTACAATCCGCTGCAAGTGGCGAAGTACGTGAAGATCCTGTTTCGTGGACGGTTGTACATCAAGGACGTTGGCGCATTTGAATTTGATAAGGGCAAAATCCTTATCCCGAAGGTCAAGGACAAGCTGCATCTGTCAGTGATGTCCGAAGTCAATCGTCAGGTGTTGCGTCTGCAAACTGAGATGGCATAACCTGAAACGTAGCAGTACGTAGTAGGTAAAAGACGGCTCCCGATGGGAGCCGTTGATGTTTTCAGCCCTTCATTTCCGCATAGCGTTTGCGATATTCGCCCGGTGGGATGCCGTTATGTTTACGAAAAAGGCGGGTGAAATAGACCGGATCGCTGTAACCCACCGATAAAGCAATTTTGTTTAGTGGGAGCGAGGTGCTCTGAATAAGCCACCTGGCGCGGTTGATGCGCTGCGTTTCCCGCCACGCATAGACCGTTTGCCCCAGTTCATTTTTGAAAAGGTGCGCCAGACGTGAAGGGGAGATAAACACCATCGCCGCCAGGGTCTCGATTTTTACCTCCTGCGCAATATGGGCGTTAAGATAGTCGCAGATGGCGTTAATCCGTGGGTCGTGGGCATGGCGGTTGCTAATGGGCTGCTGCTGAAAACAGCGGAGAATTAATCTCTCCAGCGCGTTCATTGCCAGCGCTTCTGACAGCGGTACGGACGCAGAGTGGTGGCGTATTACTTCGTAGAAAAGATCGCGCAGCTGCTGGAGCTGGTCGGGATCGTTAATGGTTGTTTTGCCGATACCGTGGGTGGTTTGGTCCCACTTTAGCCAGTCTATCCAGTAGGGGCGGGGGATAAAGTAGATCCACAGATGGTCCCAGTACTCGCTGTGTTCGTCCCTGCCGTAATGATGGGGCACGCCGGGAGGAAACAGCAACAGATCGTTTTCCCGGCACAGCAGGAAGCCATCGCCCGCTTTCGCCCGCGCCTGGCCGCGCAGGGTCAGATTAATGATGTAACCTTTCATCCCCTGCGGGCGATTAATGTAGTAGTCCAGCGTGGAGCCGCGGGTAATCGGCGTGAAGCCTGCGACGACCCAGGCATTGAAGGTAAAGGTCTTCATCAATGGCGAGAAATTGAGTAGCTCATTGATATCCAGTTCCATTCTTTCTCCCACCTGGGCGCCGCCGCGTCGTTAGCTTTCGATGATAGTAAATTCCCAGGCCCTGAGGCGCAACGGCTGGCCGACGTCTACAGCCTCCCCGCTCAGCAGCGCGGTACCCGCGGTCTCGCTGACAACATCCAGCGCCTCGCCGGAGTAATTGAACAGGAAGTGGATAGTATTTCCGGCTCGGTTACGCATCTTTTTAACCACTAACGGATAGCGATAGGCGGAAGTTCGCGAGTTCAGCGTGAGATCCGCCGTCAGGACATCAAACAGCTGGCTAATCAGGCGCTTGTGCGGCAGGAAGCCAACGTACAGGGCGCGTCCCTGACCGTAATCCGCCGCCGTTGCGGCGGCGTATTCGCCCCATGCCGGATGCTGATAGCGCAGCAGTGTGCGGGTTCCGCCATCGGGCGTCAGCAATTCCATCCACAGCTCAGCCTGATTATCATTGCGGCAATCAATCTCTGCGCAGCATGAGCTTACCGTCGTCCCTTCCGGCAGGGTGAACTGGCTGTAGCTGACGCCGCAGCTCTGGCGCAAAATCCCCGGCTGCGCGCTGTTGCGCACCTTGACATTTTCATCGCTAAAGCCTGATTTAAAGCCGATCAGCGCTCTGCCGCCCCGGGCGATATAGTCGTTAATCCGTGTTAGCAGGCCATCATCGGCGGCGTACAGACCAGGAACGATCAGTACCCGGTAGCGCGAGGTTTCCTCGTTCACATCGTGGATGATGTCGAGGCTGATATTGTGGTCATACAGCGCATCGTGGAAGCGGCGGAAGATATCGTTATAAATGTTGCCCTCGGCATCGCCGGGACGGAAGTGATTGAGGGCGTCCATCGCCTCATTGCTTATTAGCAACGCGACGTCATTTTCGGCCTTCAGCTCCGCCAGCTGCGGCGACAGGCGGGCGAAATCGGCGCCGATGGTGGTGGCTTCCTGCCAGGTTGGGTTGCGCGAGAAGTCGTGGCTGAGCAGCCCCTTCCAGTAGGTTTCGAAGGCGTTATGAATCGAATGCCAGTGCCAGTAGGAGACCATGGCGGCGCCGGAGGCGATATGGCTGAATGCCTGCAGGCGTAGCTGGCCCGGGAAGGGGGTCCACTGGGCGAAGCCCTGAGCCTGGGTTTCCAGTACGAAGTAGTTCTGACCCGGCTTAAGCGAGCGGGTGATGGCGCCGCCAAAGGCGATTTCCCGCCCGGTCAGGTGCGCCTGGCTCGGGTGATAGATATCGACGCCGGCGATATCCAGCGCCTGCGCCGCCGCAAAATGGTCGACCCGCGGCTGCACGCCGTAAGAGTAACCGCGCCATTCGAAATCGAAGTTGTGGGTGACGAACTGGTGCGGCTGGGCGTATTCCCGAACGATGGCCGCCTGCCAGGCCAGATACTCGGTGACCTGCTGACGCTGATAGCGGGAGAAGGCGCAGGCGAGGCTGGCGTTGATGGTGTTTTCCACCGGCGGAAAATCCTGCCAGCGGTCAATGCGGTTGCTCCAGTAATCCAGGCCGAAATCGCGATTCAGCTGCCGGAGGTCAGGATATTTCTCCTGCAGGCTGCGCACGAAGCCCTCCTGCATATAGCGGCCAATATTGTCGTAATGCTTGGTTTCGTTATCCAGTTGCCAGCCGATAATCGCCGGATGATGTTGCACATGGGCCATCAGCGTGCGGATAATTTTTTCGGCATAGCGGCGAAAGGTCGGATTGACGATATCCATGATCTGCCGCGGGCCATATTTTTGCTGCCCCGCGACGGTGGTGACCAGAATATCGGGATGTTTCGCCGCCAGCCAGGCCGGTACCGCATAGGTCGGCGTCCCGACGATGACCGCAATGCCGGCCTCATGCATCGCCTCCAGCACCCGGTCGATATGGTAGAAATTGTACTGGCCCTCTTCAGGCTCCAGCGTACTCCAGGTGGACTCGGCAATACGCACCACGTTAATGCCGGTTTCGCGCATTAAGGCGATATCCTTAGCCAGCCGATCTTCCGGCATATATTCATCGTAATACGCCACGCCATAAAATAAATGAGACATACACACTACCTCCTGACATTAATTCGCGGGCACCGGTTGTGAAGCGAAGACACGCGCTTTATCCAGCGTAATAAAAGAAATGAGCGTGAAGCACAGAGCGATACCGCCGAGTACGATATAACTGCTGGTAAAGCCCATGCTCTGGTACATATGGCCGATACCGGTCGAGAGAAAAATAGAGCTAAAGCTTTTCGAAAACTGGAAGCCAATTAAGTAAACGGTCGCTGACAGCAGAGGGTTAAAGTTAGCGGTAATATATTTTAGCGCCGCGACGAGGAGCACCGAGCTTTCAAAGCCGTGGAGGAGTTTAATCAGGCTGATGGATACCGGGCCAATAGCCCATGCGGAGCCGATAATGCGCAAGCTCATAATCAGCCCGCAGTATAACAGCGCATTTTTCGGGCCGATTTTATTCACAAACCATGGCGCAAAGAACATCACGATGGCATCAAGGAAAATCTGACCCGTGGTTAAATAACCGAAGACTTCTGCACCCCGGGCTTTACTCTCAAAGAAATGGCTGTAATAGATAGCGAACTGCTGGTCATAGGTTTCATAGACCGCCCCGACGCCAATGACATAGAGGGCGAAGAACCAGAATTTTTTAATTTTTAACAGCGAGACGGCATCGCGGAGGGTAACCGGCGAGGCTTTGCCAGACAGCAATCCCTGCTGCGGGTGGGCGCTGATCTGCATTTTCCAGACAATGACCAGCAGGCAGACGCCTGCGCCGCTGGCCAACCAGAAAATCATATTCTGATCAATGCCGTAGAGTTTTCCTGCCGCAAAGGTGCCGATCGCGGCGCCGATGCCGCCGAACATCCGCGCCCGGCCAAATTCGAAACCGGAGGCGCGGCTGACTTTATCAATGTAGGCTTCGCAAACCCCGCAGCCTGCGCCGTAGGCCATGCCAATATAAAGGCCGCCAGCCAGCGCGCCGAGGAACACATTTATTTTTAACAGGGGAGCAAAGACATAGATCCAATAAGGGGCGAATAACGTGATTATAATCGCCAGCATCCACATCAGATTTTTACGATATACCAGTTTATCGGAGATGAAGCCGAATAACGGCTGAACGCAGACGGCGACAATAGCGGTAAAGGAATAGACCAGACCGACGTCCGTATAATTGATGCCGATGGTTTCCGTTAACCACAGTGATAAATAGGGGTAGCAGCATCCCCAGCCTATAAAGAAGAACAGGAAAAACAGACAGCTGATAAAGTAATTTTTATTTGACATTATCATGGTAACCCTCGCTTCCTTTATTCAGGAATATGATCGTGTAGACGCGAGCAACGTTACCTTTTTGCGCGACGAGGAGTCATGAACGTTCCGCTATCGAGCAGGAGTAATCTGCTATCGGCAGAGGGGCGTGAGCCGCTTCACATTCGGGACATAAAAAAAGGGCGGATGGTTATCCGCCCTGAAAATAGAGCAAGGGTTACGCTCAGGCGTTCTGGCTTTCCGCCGCTTCGGCCTGCTTGGGCACCAGCACCGTTGGCTTGTTATCGATACGGGTCACCAGCAGCTGGTCGATCCGGTAGTTATCGATATCCACGACCTCAAACTTATACCCGGAGAACTTCACCGCGTCGGTGCGTTTGGGGATTTTACGCAGCATAAACATCATAAAGCCGCCGATGGTTTCGTAATTCCCGGACTGCGGGAACTCGTCGATATCCAGCACACGCATCACGTCATCAATCGGCGTACCGCCATCGATCAGCCACGAGTTTTCATCGCGGGCGACAATCTGCTCTTCCAGCCCCTGGCCGACGAGGTCGCCCATCAGGGTGGTCATGACGTCGTTGAGGGTGATGATCCCGACGACCAGCGCGTATTCATTCATGATCACCGCGAAATCTTCGCCGGCGGTTTTGAAGCTTTCCAGCGCTTCTGACAGCGTCAGGGTATCCGGCACGATCAGCGTGTTGCGGATCTGCACGCCGCCGGTCAGCACCAGGCTCTGGTTGGCCAGTACGCGGTTCAGCAGATCTTTTGAATCGACGTAACCGATAATGTGGTCGATATCTTCATTACAGACGAGGAATTTCGAGTGTGGATGTTCGGCCACTTTATTCTTCAGGCTCTGCTCGTCTTCGTGTAAATCAAACCAAATGACGTTTTCGCGCGAGGTCATGGAGGAAGGAACGGTACGGGACTCCAGCTCGAACACGTTCTCAATCAGCTCGTGCTCCTGCTTGCGCAGCACCCCGGCCAGCGCGCCGGCTTCAACGACGGCATAGATATCGTCGGAAGTAATATCGTCTTTACGCACCATCGGCAGTTTGAAGATGCGGAAGATCATGTTGGCCATGCCGTTAAACAACCACACCAGCGGGCGGAAGACTAACAGGCAGAAGCGCATCGGGTTGATGATGCGCAGAGCCACGGTTTCGGGCGCAATCATACCGATGCGTTTCGGAGTCAGGTCAGCAAACAGGATGAACAAGCTGGTGACCAGGGTAAAAGAGATGATGAAGCTCAGCTGCTCGGACAGCTCCGGCGACATATACCCGCTGAGCAGGCTATGAAATGCCGGGGAGAAGGCCGCGTCGCCCACGATACCGCCAAGAATGGCGACGGCATTGAGGCCGATTTGCACGACGGTAAAGAAGGTGCCCGGGTTCTCCTGCATCTTCAGCACGCGCTGTGCGTTGACGTTGCCTTCATCGGCCAGCAGTTTCAGTTTGATTTTACGTGAGGCGGCCAGTGAGATTTCCGATATCGAAAAAAAGGCACTGACGGCTATCAGACAGAGTATTACTAAAATACTGTTTAACATATCTTTTCTGACCGTTGAGGTCAGATCCTCGGAAGGGAAGTTGATCGAACTATAAGGAAGCTACTTGAACACCCGCCCACAGGCGTGGGCTGGCAATTTCAGAAGGTAGTATAGCGTAACAGTCAGCAAAATCGCCAGAGCATTGATTAATCATTGTTAATTACGCGGTTATCTCTCCGCCACGCGTCAGCGTAAACGCGTACTTATGATGACAGGCGCGCGCCGGTTATTTACCACAACAAGAGCGACTCGCTGCAGGTGAAAGGGAAGGTGATGATCGGCTAATAAAGGGAGCGGAGTCGATCACAGAAATTCACCTGCCATGATAATAACGGATGAAAATTTGTGATGAGAATAGCATCGGTATTTTTACCGTCTTGACCATTCGTATTTAGTAATAGAAATATATCTGTAATTGAAAACGATACTGCAAACGATTTCATATTGATTTGTAAAATATATAGATACGGTCATATTCTTTTCCGTTTTATTTCGAGATGATTAATTTTAGGGATAAAATATGCGTACAAAAACCGCTTTTATTATGTGTTGCGTTCTTGGCATTCCTGCAGCAGGCCACGCGCTGACCTTTGATGTCAGGGGAGGATATCGGGCGGGAAGCCACTCTTACGAGTCCCGCTATAAGGTCAGCCAGGGGTGGGAAACAGGCTGGTGGGCGAGTATGGAGATGGATAACAAAAACAACAAAAATAACCATCAGGGCAACCAGGGTACCGACAGAGCTGATGGTTCCCACTCCTTTGGCGACAGCACGGTCGATTATAATGAAATAGAGGCTAACTATAGCTGGCCATTCGCTGAAAAATGGGCCTTGCAGCCTGGCGGCATCTATCACTGGAGCAGCAAAGGCACTCAGCTACGGCCTTATCTGCGCGTTAATTATAAAGCCACGCCCGACCTTACCTTTGGGCTGCGTTATCGCTATGACTACAACACTTATGAAACGGTCAATAGTGCCGGTGAGTCGCATTGGGATAGCGTCAATCGTCTGGATTTATATGTTGCCTATAAATTTAATGCACAATGGAGCGCCTTATATCAAGGCACGGTCTATCGCCACGTCAATGACGACTATAAGTATAAAAATGATAAGTCTTCGGCGACAGAAAATGCGCTAACGCTACGCTATAAATGGAATGACTGGTTTAGTCCCTATATCGAATATGATTATCTCGGGAAACAGGGCTACCATAACGGCCAAAATAAAATCTCAGAATCACGGTATCGTATTGGCATGACGTTTACGCTATAACCTCCCCCTGACGAGCAAGAATCAATATCTGATAACATTAGCTGGCATAATATTAAATACTGCCCCGGCCCTGTCACACCCTTTGGGCCGGGAACCTTCGCCGCTTAGCGATAAGGCCGCGTGGAAGCGCGCGGGATCAGCGTCGGCAGAGAATAGCGCTGGGGATTTTCCGCATGGTTGCTTAACAGTAATTCGACAGCATGGCTGGCAAGCTGATCAAGCGGCGTTTTTACCGAGGTTAAGGGGATCGGCAGACGGCTGACCAAAGGAATGTCGTTATAACCCACCAGAGAAACGTCTCGGCCTATCTCCAGTCCGAGTCGATGTGCCGCCGCCATCACGCCGATCGCCAGGTCATCATTGACGGCGAAAATGGCGCTGGGGCGCGCAGGACTATTCAGTATTTCATAACCGGCGTTTTCACCGGCCACAATGGTAAAATCGGAATCTCGCCACCACTGGGGATTCACCTCGGCCTGCGCTTCCTGCATGGCACGCAGGAAACCCTTTTGCCGGTTTAAGGTGCTTGATGAAAAATTCGGCCCGGCAATGATGCCGATTTCCCGGTGCCCTAAATCCAGTAAATGGCGGGTCGCCAGATAACCCCCCAGTTCGTCATCACCAATGGCCGATGGACTTATACCGTCGGTACGTAGCGCCAGAACATGGTTGATCTGTTTTTCCCGTAGCTGCTGGGGCAGGCGATCGCCCAGGCGGCAGGTGGAAAGGATCAGGCCGTCCACCCGGCGGTCTAACAGAGATTGCGTGGCGCGCTCTTCCGTTTCTGGATCGTTGCCACAGGTGGCCACTACCGTGAAATACCCATGGCGCGCAGC
>NZ_PJDK01000098.1:0-16452 GCF_002837615.1 Klebsiella sp. X1-16S-Nf21 | reverse complement strand
TTTGGGTGGTGAAGGCCAGCGAAATCGTTGCTTCGCAGCCGGAAGAGCGCGGCGAATTCTTCGACCCGGCGGAAAGCAAAGTCTACCGTCATCCGACTTTCTATACCGTGCCGGATGGCATGGAACATATGTGAGGCGGCGATGAATAACCCTAACCCCGTAGCCACCTACGCCCTGCGGCTTGGCGACAATGGTCTGGTTCTGGCCCAGCGTTTAGGCGCCTGGTGCGGCCATGCTCCCGAGCTCGAGATCGATCTTGCGCTGGCCAACATCGGCCTCGACCTGCTCGGCCAGGCGCGCAATTTTTTAAGCTATGCCGCCGAGCTTAACGGCTGCGGCGACGAAGATACGCTGGCTTTTGGTCGCGATGAGCGCCAGTACAGCAACCTGCTGCTGGTGGAGCAGCCAAACGGCAATTTTGCCGACACCATCGCCCGCCAGTTCTTTATCGATGTCTGGCACGTCGCTCTGTTCAGCCGCCTGGTGAACAGCCGCGACACGCAGCTGGCGGCCATTGCCGCCAAAGGGCTGAAAGAGGTGCGTTACCACCAGCGCTTTAGCCGCGGCTGGCTGGAGCGTCTGGGTAACGGCACCGAGTTATCAAATCGCAAAATGCAGCAGGCGGTCGACAATCTGTGGCGCTTCACCGGCGAACTGTTCCTTGCCGATGAAGTGGATCTCAGCCTGGTTGAGCAGGGCATTGCGGTTGATCCGCGCGAGCTTCAGGCCGAATGGCAAAGCGCGGTACACACGGCGCTGCTCGACTCCGGCTTACAAATCCCGCAGGAAGCGGCCTTCCGCAGCGGCGGCAAACAGGGGCTGCACAGTGAACATCTCGGCCCGCTGCTGGCGGAGATGCAATATCTGCAGCGTTCGCATCCCGGCCAGCAGTGGTAAGTGAGGTGACTATGCAACGTCTTGCCGATATCGCTCCCGCTGAAGTTCGCACCATCTGGGGACTATTAAGCGCGATCCCGGATCCGGAAGTGCCGGTACTCACCATCACCGACCTCGGTATGGTGCGCAGCGTCGCGCGCCACGGCGACGGGTGGGTGATTGGCTTTACCCCGACCTATTCGGGCTGTCCGGCGACGGAGCATCTGCTGGGCGAGATCCGTACGGTCATGAGCGAGCATGGCTTTCTGCCGGTGCATATCGTCCTGCAGCTGGATCCGCCGTGGACCACCGACTGGATGAGTCAGGAGGCCCGCGAGCGCCTGCGCCAGTACGGAATCAGCCCGCCCCAGGGGCACGCCTGCCATGCGGACATGCCCGTTGAGGTGAGCTGTCCGCGCTGCGGCAGCACCCATACCTCGCTGATTAGCGAATTCGGTTCCACGGCCTGCAAAGCGCTCTATCGCTGCGACAGCTGCCGGGAACCTTTTGATTACTTTAAATGTATTTGAGGTTGCCATGACGACGTTCCATTCGCTTAAGGTGGCGAGAGTCGAGCCGGAAACCCGCGATGCGGTGACCATCACTTTTGCGATCCCGCAAGCCCTGCAGGCGGAGTACTGCTTTCGCCCGGGCCAGCATCTGACGCTAAAAGCCCGTCTGGGCGGTGAAGAACTGCGCCGCTGTTACTCCATTTGTCGCAGCCGCACGCCCGGCGAAATTAGCGTCGCGGTCAAAGCTATCGACGGCGGGCGCTTTTCGCGCTACGCCCAGCACGATATCCAGCAGGGTATGGAGCTGGAGGTGATGGTGCCGCAGGGGCATTTCGGTTATCAACCGCAGGCTGAACGGCAGGGTGAATATCTGGCGATTGCCGCCGGTTCCGGGATCACGCCGATGATGGCGATCATGAGCGCGACGCTGGCGACCGAGCCGCAAAGCCGCTTCACGCTGATCTACGGCAACCGCAGCAGCCATAGCATGATGTTCCGCCAGGCGCTGGCCGATTTAAAAGACCGCTATCCGCAGCGCCTGCAGGTGATACACCTGTTTAGCCAGGAGTCGATGGACAGCGATCTGCTACAGGGGCGCATTGACGGCGACAAACTGCGCCAGCTCGCTGACCATCTGCTGGATTTTAGCCGTTTCGACGAGGCTTTTATCTGCGGCCCGGCGGCGATGATGGATGAGGCGGAAGCGGCGTTACGTGAACTTGGCGTAGCGGAGAAATCGATTCATCTCGAACGCTTTAATACCCCAGGCGGCAATGTGAAGCGGGCCGCCGGCGTGCAGGCGGAAGGGCGCACGGTGACCATCCGCCAGGACGGGCGCGATCGGCTTATCGCCCTCAGCGCCGAAGACGACAGCATCCTGGATGCCGCATTGCGTCAGGGCGCCGATCTGCCGTTCGCCTGTAAGGGCGGGGTATGCGCCACCTGTAAATGCAAAGTGCTACGCGGTGAAGTGGCGATGGCCGCCAATTACAGCCTGGAAGCAGATGAGCTGGCGGCAGGATATGTCCTGAGCTGCCAGTCGTTGCCGACCAGCGGCGATGTGGTGGTCGACTTTGACGCGCGGGGGATGGCATGAGTGACCTGCTGATCTACCGTCATGGCCGGGTGCTTCAGTTGACGCTAAACCGCCCGCAGGCCCGCAACGCGCTGAACAATGCCCTCTTAACCCAGATTGCCGAGGCGCTGGAGGTTGCGGCCACTGATGACAGCGTCGGCGTCTGCGTTATCAGCGGCAACCCGCGTTTTTTTGCCGCCGGGGCCGACCTCAATGAGATGGCGGAGAAAGATCTGCCTGCCACCCTGGATGATATTCGCCCACGGTTGTGGGCGCGAATTGATGCTTTCACTAAACCGCTCATCGCTTCGGTCAACGGCTACGCGCTTGGCGCCGGCTGCGAGCTGGCCCTGCTGTGTGACCTGATTGTCGCCGGCGACAACGCCCGTTTTGGCCTGCCGGAAATTACCCTCGGCATTATGCCGGGCGCGGGCGGCACCCAGCGGCTGATCCGCAGCGTAGGCAAGGCGCTGGCCAGCCGAATGGTGCTGAGCGGCGAGAGTATTGACGCCCGCCAGGCGCAGCAGGCCGGGCTGGTTAGTGATATCCATCCGGCGGCGTTAACCGATGAGTATGCCCTGAAACTGGCAACCACCATTGCCCGCCACTCGCCGCTGGCGCTCCGGGCGGCAAAACAGTCGCTGCGCCTGTCGCAGGAAGTCAGCCTGCAGGCCGGTCTGCAACAGGAGCGCCAGCTGTTTAGCCTGCTGAGCGCCACCGAGGACCGCCGCGAAGGCATCGACGCCTTCTTACAAAAACGTACACCGGACTTTAAAGGACGCTAATCGTGGAAGCTTTCATTCTCAGCGCAGTGGAACAGGGCGTCATGACCATTACCCTCAATCGCCCGGACCGTCTCAACAGTTTTAACGATCTGATGCATCACCAGCTGGCGGAATGTCTGAAGCAGGCCGAGCGCGATGATGGCGTGCGCTGCCTGCTGATCACCGGCGCCGGTCGCGGCTTTTGCGCAGGCCAGGATTTGAACGATCGCAATGTCGACCCCAGCGGCCCACCGCCGGATCTCGGCCTGTCGGTAGAACGCTTTTACAACCCGTTAGTGCGCCGTCTGGCGGCGCTGCCGAAGCCGGTTATCTGCGCGGTCAACGGCGTTGCCGCCGGCGCTGGCGCCACCCTGGCGCTGGGCTGCGATATCGTGCTGGCCGCGCGTTCGGCGAAATTTGTGATGGCGTTCAGCAAGCTCGGCCTGGTGCCGGACTGCGGCGGTAGCTGGTTCCTGCCGCGGGTGGCCGGCCGCGCGCGCGCGATGGGGCTGGCGCTGTTGGGGGATAGCCTCAGCGCGGAACAGGCCGCGCAGTGGGGAATGATCTGGCAACTGGTGGACGATTCAGAACTGGCGGATACCAGTCTGCAGCTGGCGCGCCATCTGGCGGCGCAGCCGACGTTTGGTCTTGGGCTGATTAAAAAGGCGCTGCTGGCTTCTGAAACCAACAGTCTCGATGCGCAGCTGGATCTGGAGCGCGATTATCAGCGCCTGGCCGGACGCAGCGATGATTACCGCGAAGGGGTCAGCGCGTTTCTGGCCAAACGGCCACCACAGTTCAGCGGGAAATAGATGATGACGAGATCCTTAGCCAACGTGGCGGTGATCGGCAGCGGCACCATGGGGGCCGGCATCGCCGAAGTGGCTGCCGCCGCCGGACATCCGGTGCTGATTTACGACATCGATCATCAGGCCATTGCCCGGGCGATCGACGGCATTGCCAGGCGTCTCGCCTCACGGGTCGAGCGCGGCAAACTGGCGTCAGAGCAGGCCGACGCGCTGCTGGCGCGCCTGCATCCGGCTCACGATTTAGCCGCGCTTGCCGACGCGGATTTAGTGATTGAAGCGGCCTCTGAACGGCTGGAGGTCAAAACGGCGCTGTTCGCGCAGCTGGCGGAGATCTGCGCGCCGTCAACGTTGTTGACCAGTAACACTTCGTCTATTTCGATTACCGCCATCGCCGCCGGGGTCAAAAACCCGGAGCGGGTGGCCGGGCTGCACTTTTTTAATCCGGCGCCGGTGATGAAGCTGGTCGAGGTGGTCAGCGGCCTGGAGACGTCTGCTGAGGTAGTAGAGCAGCTGTGCCAGTGCGTAAGCGGCTGGGGGAAACAGCCGGTACGCTGCCGCTCAACGCCCGGTTTTATCGTTAACCGCGTAGCGCGTCCGTTCTACGCCGAGGCCTGGCGCGCGCTGGAAGAGCAGGTTGCCGCCCCGGAGGTTATCGATGCCGCTTTGCGTGACGGCGGCGGTTTTCCGATGGGACCCCTGGCGCTGACTGATCTGATTGGCCAGGACGTCAATTTCGCCGTGACCTGTTCGGTGTTTAACGCCTTCTGGCAGGACCGCCGCTACCTGCCATCGCTCCTCCAGCAAGAGCTGGCGCTGGCCGGGCGGCTGGGTAAAAAGAGCGGTTACGGCGTCTATCGCTGGCCCGCTGAGACACTGCCGGACGCGGCGTTGCCGCCGGTTGCCAATGGCGCTCAATCCGTGATGACGATAAGTGACAGTGTCACTGAGCTGGACGAACTGCTGTTGCTGGAGACCGAAGGTGAGACCGCGCTGGCGCTAAGCGTTAAGCATCACCGCCCGGTGGTGGTGTATGACCTGTGCGCCAGCGATACGGTGGTGCTGGCCGCAGCGGCGACCAACGCGCCTGCGGCCACTGATAAGGCCGTGCATTACTTCCAACAGCAGGGCAAGAAAGTCCTGCATATTGCCGATTATCCCGGCCTGCTGGTGTGGCGCACGGTGGCGATGCTGATTAACGAAGCGCTGGATGCGCTGCAAAAAGGCGTCGCCAGCCCGCAGGATATCGATACCGCGATGCGCCTTGGCGTCAATTATCCGCACGGCCCGCTGGCATGGGGAGAACGCCTTGGCTGGCGACGGGTGCTGCAACTGCTGGAGAACCTGCAACACCATTATGGCGAGGAGCGCTATCGTCCCTGTTCCCTGTTGCGCCAGAAGGCGCTGATGGAGAAGCACCATGAGCAATGATGCGTGGCGCAACGCGCGCGTGATGTACGAAAAAGATACCTGCGCCAGAAAGATGGGGATCGAACTTATCGAAATGGACGACGGCTTTGCGCAGATGAGCATGACCGTCTCGGCGGACATGCTTAACGGCCATCAAACCTGTCACGGCGGTCAGCTATTTACGCTCGCCGATACCGCTTTCGCTTACGCCTGTAACAGCCAGGGGCTGGCGGCGGTGGCTTCGGCGGCAAATATTGATTTTCTTCGTCCGGCGTTTGCCGGCGACAGGCTGGTCGCCACCGCAAGAGTCAAACAGCAGGGCAAGCTGACCGGCGTCTACGACATCGAAATTGTTAATCAACAGCAAAAGATTGTGGCCCTGTTCCGCGGCAAATCTCACCGTATCGGCGGCACAATCACAGGAGACGTGTAATGCGCGACGCCTTTATTTGTGACGGGATCCGCACGCCGATTGGCCGCTACGGCGGCGCGCTGGCCGGCGTCCGCGCCGACGACCTGGCGGCGATCCCGCTACGTGAGTTGCTGAGCCGTAACCCCGGGCTCGACCCGGCAGCAATTGATGATGTGATTTTCGGCTGTGCGAATCAGGCCGGTGAAGATAACCGCAACGTGGCGCACATGGCGACGCTGTTGGCCGGTTACCCGCATACCGTGCCGGGCACCACGATTAACCGCTTGTGCGGATCGGGTCTGGATGCAATCGGTTTTGCCGCCAGGGCGATCAAAGCCGGCGAGGCCGATCTGTTGATTGCCGGCGGCGTGGAATCGATGTCGCGCGCGCCGTTCGTGATGGGAAAAGCCAGCGCGCCGTATCAGCGTCAGGCGGAACTCTTTGATACCACGATTGGCTGGCGTTTTGTGAACCCGCTCATGGCGCAACACTTCGGAACTGACAGCATGCCGGAAACGGCCGAGAATGTAGCTGAATTGTTAAATATCAGCCGAGCCGATCAGGACGCTTTCGCCTGGCGCAGCCAGCAGCGTACGGCGCAGGCCCAGCGTGACGGCATTCTGGCGCAGGAGATCGTGCCGGTGCAGATCATCGGCAAGAAAGGGGCGGTCAGCGCGGTACGCGATGATGAGCATCCCCGCCCGGAAACCACGCTTGAGCAGCTGGCGAAACTGAAAGCGCCGTTCCGCCAGGGCGGCGTCATTACCGCGGGCAATGCTTCCGGCGTCAACGATGGCGCCGCGGCGCTGATCATCGCCAGCGAACAGCAGGCCGCTATCCAGGGGCTCACGCCGCGGGCGCGTATCGTGGCGATGGCGACGGCAGGTGTTGAACCGCGCCTGATGGGGCTGGGGCCGGTACCGGCGGTGCGTAAAGTGCTGGAGCGGGCCGGACTCAATATTAACGATATGGATCTGATTGAGCTGAATGAGGCCTTCGCCGCGCAGGCGCTGGGGGTGCTCAGACAGCTCGGCGTGCCGGATGATGCGGCGCATGTGAATCCCAACGGCGGCGCCATCGCGTTAGGCCATCCGCTGGGCATGAGCGGCGCGCGACTGGCGCTGAGCGCCAGCCTTGAGCTGCAACGCCGGGGCGGGCGCTATGCGCTGTGTACGATGTGTATTGGCGTGGGTCAGGGCATTGCCATGATCCTCGAGCGAGTGTGAGCTAATTTACCTGCGAGTACCCTACAATGATAACTACTACAAAATTAGATCCGATTGAAACCGCATCGCGTGACGAACTGCAGGCCCTGCAAACCCAGCGACTGAAATGGACGCTGAAGCATGCGTATGACAATGTGCCGATGTATCGCCGCAAATTCGACGCCGCCGGCGTGCACCCTGACGACTTTCGGGAATTAAACGATCTGCAAAAATTCCCCTGTACCACCAAACAAGATCTGCGCGACAACTATCCCTTCGATACCTTCGCGGTGCCGATGGAGCAGGTGGTGCGCATTCACGCCTCTTCCGGCACCACCGGCAAACCGACGGTGGTGGGCTACACGCAGAACGATATTGATAACTGGGCCAATATCGTCGCCCGTTCGCTGCGCGCCGCCGGCGGCACGGCGAAAGATAAAATTCACGTCGCCTACGGCTACGGCCTGTTTACCGGCGGCCTTGGCGCGCACTACGGCGCGGAGCGTTTAGGCGCGACGGTGATCCCAATGTCCGGCGGACAGACCGAAAAACAGGCGCAGCTGATCCGCGATTTTCAGCCGGATATGATCATGGTGACGCCGTCCTACTGCCTGAATCTGATTGAAGAGCTTGAGCGCCAGATGGGCGGTGACGCCCGCGGCTGCTCGTTACGCGTCGGCGTGTTTGGCGCCGAGCCGTGGACGCTGGCGATGCGCGCGGAGATCGAGCGCCGCCTGGGGATCACCGCCCTGGATATTTACGGTTTGTCGGAAGTCATGGGGCCGGGCGTAGCGATGGAATGTCTGGAAACCGTTGACGGCCCGACCATCTGGGAAGACCACTTCTTCCCGGAAATCGTCAACCCAGACGACGGTACGCCGCTGGAAGATGGCGAGCATGGCGAACTGCTGTTTACCACGTTGACCAAAGAAGCACTGCCGGTGATCCGCTATCGTACCCGCGATCTGACTCGCCTGCTGCCGGGCACCGCGCGGACCATGCGCCGCATGGATCGCATCAGCGGGCGCAGCGACGATATGCTGATTATCCGCGGGGTTAACGTCTTCCCCTCGCAGCTGGAAGAGGAGATCCTCAAGTTTGAACACCTGGCGCCGCACTATCAGTTAGAGGTCAATCGCCGCGGTCATCTTGATTCGCTGGCGGTGCGCGTTGAACTGAAAGAGAGCGGGCTGGCGTTAAGTCATGAACAACGCTGCCAGATTTGCCATCAGTTGCGTCACCGCATTAAGTCGATGGTCGGGATCTCTACCGACATTACTATCGTCAACTGCGGCACCATTCCTCGCTCGGAAGGGAAAGCCTGTCGGGTATTCGACCTGCGTAAAGCGGTGGTCAGCGGTTAATTCTCTCCCCGGTAGCCCGGCTGAGGCCTTTACGCCGTAAGCCGGGAATTTCCTGTGCTATGATTCATAAAGGAAAAAAATAACAACAGAATGAATCAGATGAGTAAACTCGACGCCTTTATTCAACAAGCGGTGACGGCGATGCCGATCAGCGGCACGTCATTAATTGCCTCGCTGTATGGCGACGCTTTATTGCAGCGCGGTGGGGAAGTGTGGCTGGGCAGCGTTGCGGCGCTGCTGGAAGGATTAGGCTTCGGCGAGCGCTTTGTCCGCACCGCGCTATTTCGCCTCAATAAAGAAGAGTGGCTCGATGTCGTCCGTATCGGCCGGCGCAGCTTCTATCGCCTGAGCGATAAAGGGCTGCGCCTGACCCGGCGCGCGGAACATAAAATTTATCGCGCTAGTGCCCCGGAATGGGACGGTACCTGGCTGCTGCTGCTTTCGGAAGGCCTGGAGAAAAATGTGCTCGCCGACGTCAAAAAGCAGCTGCTGTGGCAGGGCTTTGGCGCGCTGGCGCCCAGCCTGCTGGCCTCGCCGTCGCAAAAACTGGCCGATGTCCAGTCGCTGCTCCACGAAGCGGGCGTCGCCGAAAACGTCATCTGTTTTGAAGCCCATTCGCCGCTGGCGCTCTCCCGTGCGGCGCTGCGCAGCCGCGTGGAGGAGTGCTGGCATCTCACTGAACAAAACGAGATGTATGAATCTTTCATCTCGCTATTCCGACCGTTACTGCCGCTGCTGCGCGACTGCGACCCGGCCGAGCTGACGCCTGAGCGCTGTTTCCAGATCCAGCTGCTGCTGATCCATTTTTATCGCCGGGTGGTGCTCAAAGATCCGCTGCTGCCGGAGGAGCTGCTGCCGGCGCACTGGGCGGGGCAAACCGCCCGCCAGCTGTGTATCAATATTTATCAACGCGTGAATCCCGGCGCGCTGGCGTTCGTCAGCGAGAAAGGGGAAAGCTCGGTGGGCGAGCTTCCGGCGCCGGGCCCGCTCTATTATCAGCGCTTTGGCGGTTTGCCGGGCGCATAAGGAGGTTGCATGCCGATTTATCAGATTGATGGACTGACGCCAGTGGTGCCGGAGGAGAGCTACGTCCACCCAACCGCCGTGCTGATTGGCGACGTGATCCTCGGCAAAGGGGTCTATGTTGGGCCCAACGCCAGTCTGCGCGGCGATTTTGGCCGCATCGTGGTCAAAGACGGCGCCAATATTCAGGACAACTGCGTCATGCATGGATTCCCCGGCCAGGATACGGTGGTGGAAGAGGATGGCCACATCGGTCACGGCGCTATTCTGCACGGCTGCGTGATTGGCCGCAACGCGCTGGTGGGCATGAGCGCGGTGATTATCGACGGGGCGGTCATTGGCGAAAACAGCATTGTCGGCGCTTCGGCCTTTGTCAAAGCCAACGCCGAGATGCCCGCCAACCATCTGATTATCGGCAGCCCGGCAAAAGCGATTCGCACCCTGAGCGAACAGGAGCTGGCGTGGAAAAAACAGGGTACCCGTGAATACCAGGTGCTGGTGGAGCGCTGTAAGCAGACGCTGCATCAGGTGGAGCCATTACGGGAAGTGGAAGCAGGGCGTAAGCGACTGGAATTTGATGAAAACCTGCGGCCAAAAACGCAGCGCTAACTTTCCAGGGCAACCCGGAGGGGCTCGGTGGATTAGTGCTCAGCCAGTTCACGAAAGAACGCCGGGTTGGCCTGGATAACCGCCAGTACTTTTGCTGCCAGGCCTGTCGGGTTGCGCCGCCTGGACTCCCAACTTTTGATAGTATCCACGCTGGTACCCAGCGCTTTTGCCATCTCCGCCTGCGAAACATTAAGCTGAGTGCGGATGGCTTTCACATCAGCAACTTCATAGCGCGTCGCTCGGGCTGGGGCCTTGTTGCCGTCTTTGATCTCAACAGCCTCTTCCAGGGACGCTTTAAGTTCGTTGAAGTAACCCATTTCAAACCTCATTTTTTAGTCGCCGGGTCAGTTTCCTGAGTTCGTTTTTTTCCGCTGCGCTCAGGCTCTCTTTGGTGTGCTTGGGGTAGGCTAAGACGAGATAGATGATCTCGCGGGTTGCCAGAAAATAAATCACCCGCACGCCGCCGCTTTTTCCCTGTGAGCCTGTCGCCATTCTTATTTTCCGTAACCCGCCGGTATCCTGGATAAGATCGCCGAAATCCGGATTGCCTATGAGTTGCCTCTGCAGTGCCCTCAGATCTTCATCGCTGGCCAGCTGTTTTATCTGGCGGGTAAATAGCGACGTTTCGATAAATTCAATGGCATGACACACGAAAACGCTCCTTGCTAAGGTACCATGTACACCATCGGGTGTACATAGTACGCACTCCTGTTTTTGACCATGACAACGGTTGCCGTCAGCGACCGGGAGTGAGCCAGATTCGCGCGGCGACAGCCATGGTACAGGCTGGTGGCTTAAGGCGTTGGAATGATGTGTGAATTTACGAGGCGGCTCGTAAAAGGGGGATGGGCGAGGGGAAAAAAACACTCCCACCGGGCGGCGGGAGTGGAAATCTTAGGCTGCAACCACGCTGTCGATGGCCGCTTTCGCGTCGGACTGCGCTTTGGCCGCCACTTCCGGGCCGTAAGCGATACCTTCGGCGAACACAAAGTTCACGTCGGTGATGCCGATGAAGCCGAGGAAGGTGGACAGGTACGGGGTGACCAGGTCGGTCGGGGTATCTTTGTGGATACCGCCGCGGCTGGTCACGACGACCGCACGTTTACCGGTCACCAGACCTTCCGGCCCTTTCTCGGTGTAGCGGAAGGTGACGCCGGCGCGAGCCACCAGGTCAAAATAGTTTTTCAGCTGCGTCGGGATGTTGAAGTTGTACATCGGCGCAGCGATAACAATCACATCATTGCCTTTCAGTTCGGCGATCAGCTCGTCGGAAAGGGCCAGCGCTTCCTGCTGACGCGGAGTCAGCGGCGCGTCGCTCGGACGCAGGGCACCAACCAGTTCACCATCCAGAACCGGGATCGGATTAGCGGCCAGGTCACGCACGGTGATCTCGTCGCCCGGGTGTTTTTCCTGCCATTGTTCAACAAAATAGTCGGAAAGCTGACCAGATTGTGAGTACCCTGCCAGAATACTGGATTTCAGAACTAATACTTTGCTCATGGGTGTTTCCTTTTTTAATGTGATTGACGGGTCAATGCCCTGGTGCTTGTTGACACTGTATTCACAATCGCGCCACAGAGATAGCGCAATATATCGAATCCTATGTTCAGATTTTTTGAACAAGGCACGGATGACACAGATGTGGTACTCTAAGGCAATACTTCAAAAGAGATTTTCCCGGCAGAGCTCTGCCCGATAACGCTATGACAGAACAACAAAAAATCACCTTCCCCCAGCTTTATCACCAGCTCGACGGCCTGATGCTGCGCGATAAAACGCGCTTCGCCCGCCGTCTGCACGGTGTGAAGAAGGTTAAAAATCCTGAATCGCAACAGGCCATCCTCCAGGAGATGGCGCAGGAGATAAGCCAGGCAGCCGGTAAAGTCCTGCTGCGCGAAGCGGCGCGTCCGGCCATCACCTATCCTGAAAACCTGCCGGTTAGCCAGAAAAAACAAGAGATTCTCGAGGCGGTGCGCGATCACCAGGTGGTGATCGTCGCCGGAGAGACCGGTTCGGGTAAAACCACCCAGTTGCCAAAAATCTGCATGGAGCTGGGCCGCGGGCTGAAAGGGCTGATCGGCCATACCCAGCCGCGTCGTCTGGCCGCGCGAACCGTCGCCAACCGTATCGCCGAGGAGCTGCAAACGGAGCCGGGCAGTTGCATCGGCTATAAAGTTCGCTTTAGCGATCACGTCAGCGACAACACCATGGTCAAGCTGATGACCGACGGTATTCTGCTGGCGGAGATCCAGCAGGATCGCCTGCTGATGCAGTACGACACCATCATTATCGATGAAGCGCACGAGCGCAGTCTGAACATTGATTTTCTGCTCGGCTATCTGAAAGAGCTCCTGCCGCGCCGCCCGGACCTGAAAATCATCATTACCTCGGCGACCATCGACCCGGAACGTTTCTCAAAGCATTTCAATCATGCGCCCATTATCGAAGTCTCCGGGCGGACTTACCCGGTGGAAGTCCGCTACCGGCCGATAGTGGAAGAGGCGGACGACACCGAGCGCGATCAATTACAGGCGATTTTTGATGCGGTTGACGAACTGGGGCGCGAAGGGCCCGGCGATATTCTGATCTTTATGAGCGGTGAGCGGGAAATTCGCGATACCGCTGATGCGCTGAATAAGCTGGATCTGCGCCATACTGAAGTGCTGCCGCTGTATGCCCGCCTGTCCAACAGCGAGCAGAACCGCGTCTTCCAGCCGCACAGCGGACGACGCATCGTGCTGGCGACCAACGTGGCGGAAACTTCGCTGACCGTGCCGGGCATTAAATACGTTATCGATCCCGGTACTGCGCGTATCAGCCGTTACAGCTACCGCACCAAGGTGCAGCGCCTGCCGATCGAGCCGGTTTCCCAGGCGTCCGCCAACCAGCGTAAGGGCCGCTGCGGCCGCGTTTCGGAAGGGATCTGTATTCGTCTTTATTCGGAAGACGATTTCCTGTCGCGCCCGGAGTTTACTGACCCGGAAATTCTGCGTACCAACCTGGCGTCGGTCATCCTGCAGATGACCGCCCTGGGCTTAGGCGATATCGCCGCCTTCCCGTTTGTCGAAGCGCCGGATAAGCGCAATATCCAGGACGGCGTGCGCCTGCTGGAAGAGCTGGGCGCCATCACCACCGATGAGCAGGCCACCGCCTATAAGCTGACGCCGATGGGCCGCCAGCTCAGCCAACTGCCGGTGGATCCCCGTCTGGCGCGCATGGTGCTGGAGGCGCAGAAGCACGGCTGCGTGCGGGAAGCGATGATCATCACCTCCGCGCTGTCGATTCAGGACCCGCGCGAGCGGCCGATGGACAAACAGCAGGCCTCCGATGAGAAGCACCGCCGCTTCCACGATAAAGAGTCCGATTTCCTCGCCTTCGTCAATCTGTGGAACTACCTTGGCGAGCAGCAGAAGGCACTGTCGTCGAATCAGTTCCGCCGCCAGTGCCGGGTCGATTTTCTTAACTATCTGCGCGTGCGCGAGTGGCAGGACATCTACACCCAGTTGCGCCAGGTGGTGAAAGAGCTCGGCCTGCCGATCAACAGCGAGCCGGCGGAATATCGCGAGATCCATACCGCGTTGCTGACCGGTTTGCTGTCGCACATCGGCATGAAGGATGCCGATAAGCAGGAGTTTACCGGCGCGCGCAACGCCCGCTTCTCCATCTTCCCGGGTTCCGGTTTGTTTAAAAAGCCGCCAAAATGGACGATGGTGGCGGAACTGGTGGAAACCAGCCGGCTGTGGGGGCGCATCGCCGCCCGCATTGAGCCGGAGTGGGTTGAGCCGGTCGCGCAGCACCTGATCAAGCGCTCATACAGCGAACCGCACTGGGAGCGGGCGCAGGGCGCGGTGATGGCGACGGAGAAGGTCACCGTCTACGGCCTGCCGATCGTTGGCGCACGCAAGGTCAACTACAGCCAGATCGACCCGGCGCTGTGCCGCGAACTGTTTATCCGCCACGCGCTGGTGGAGGGCGACTGGCAGACGCGGCATGCCTTCTTCCGGGAAAATCTGAAGCTGCGGGCGGAAATCGAAGAGCTGGAGCATAAATCGCGCCGTCGCGACATCCTGGTGGATGACGAAACCCTGTTCGAGTTCTACGACCAGCGCATTAGCCACGACGTCATCTCCGCCCGTCATTTTGATGCCTGGTGGAAGCAGGCCAGCCGCGAAACGCCAGACTTGCTCAATTTTGAAAAGAGCATGCTGATTAAAGAAGGGGCGGAGCAGGTCAGCAAGCTGGACTACCCGAACTTCTGGCATCAGGGGAATCTCAAGCTGCGGCTTAGCTACCAGTTTGAACCGGGCGCCGATGCCGATGGCGTGACGGTGCATATTCCGCTGCCTCTGCTGAACCAGGTGGAGGAGGCCGGATTTGAGTGGCAGATCCCAGGCCTGCGTCGCGAGCTGATTATCGCGCTGATAAAATCGCTGCCGAAGCCGGTGCGGCGCAATTTCGTCCCGGCCCCTAACTATGCGGAAGCGTTTCTCGGCCGGGCGACGCCGATTGAGCTGCCGCTGCTTGATTCGCTGGAGCGTGAGCTGCGTAAGATGACCGGCGTGACCATCGACCGCGAGGCCTGGCAATGGGATCAGGTGCCCGATCACCTCAAAATCACCTTCCGGGTGGTGGATGACAAAAACAAGAAGCTGCAGGAAGGGCGCTCGCTGCAGGCGTTGAAAGACGCGCTGAAGGGCAAAGTTCAGGAGACGCTGTCGGCGGTGGCCGATGACGGCATCGAGCAGAGCGGGCTGCATATCTGGAGCTTTGGTACGCTGGCGGAAAGTTACGAACAGAAACGCGGCAACTATAAGGTGAAAGCCTGGCCGGCGCTGGTGGACGAGCGCGACAGCGTGGCTATCAAGCTGTTTGATAATCCACAGGAACAGCAGCAGGCCATGTGGCGTGGTCTGCGCCGCCTGCTGCTGCTCAACATCCCGTCGCCAATTAAGTATCTGCACGAAAAACTGCCGAACAAAGCCAAGCTTGGGCTCTATTTTAACCCGTACGGTAAAGTGCTGGATCTGATTGACGATTGCATCTCCTGCGGCGTTGATAAGCTTATCGACGAGGCGGGTGGTCCGGTGTGGACGGAAGAGGGCTTCAGTCAATTGCACGATAAAGTGCGAGCCGAGCTCAACGACACGGTGGTGGAGATCGCTAAACAGGTCGAGCAGATCCTCACCGCGGTGTTCAATATCAACAAACGGCTGAAAGGCCGCGTGGATATGACCATGGCGCTGGGGCTGTCGGATATCAAAGCGCAGATGGCGGGTCTGGTGTATCGCGGTTTTGTCACCGGCAACGGTTTCCGCCGTCTTGGCGATACGCTGCGTTATCTGCAGGCGATTGAAAAGCGTCTCGAGAAGATGGCTATCGATCCGCACCGCGATCGCGCGCAGATGCTGAAAATTGAGAGCGTGCAGCAGGCGTGGCAGCAGTGGCTGAATAAGCTGCCGCCGAACCGCCGTGAGGACGACGATGTCCGGGAGATCCGCTGGATGATCGAGGAATTGCGGGTGAGCTTCTTCGCCCAGCAATTGGGCACCCCGTATCCCATCTCGGACAAACGCGTCCTGCAGGCGATGGAGCAAATTACGCCGTAATCTCCTCCTTCCCCCAGCCCGGTGGCGCTATGCTTGCCGGGCGGGGGCATATCCTGAGGCTGATACTCATCAGTACGCCGCACCCGATAATCTTCCCGCCCCGGATGTGACCCAAACGGGTTCTCCCGGACGTAAATTAACGAATTCTGAAAATCAACCCGATGGCTTGGGGAACCTGCTTTATTGGCGTATGTTTAGCCTCGCTTTGCCGGATAAACAGGACTCGGAGTCTATTTTTACGATGATGGCTATGTACAGACTAATTATGCTGGTGTCGGCCATTCTTGTTATTACGGCGTGTAAGCCTTTCGTTGACGCTTTTTCCTGTGATGAAACCCAGCGGGCGATCAACGATGCCAATTTTTATATTTTGACCTATCTTCCACCGCTCAATGGCGATGTGCAGAGCGTAAAAATTGACGGTAGCCAAAATAACGACGCAGGCACGCTGCGTTTTGCCCGGTGCCGCCGGCTGGAAAGTTACGAGCGAGCAAAAACTTTTAATACCGCGAATGACTCCACGATAGTCAGAGATAATGTTCACTGGCGAAATGATAAAGGATGGATGCGGGAATATATCCGACAGACCCGGAGCGCGACGGGAAATATCAGAAAAATGGTCATGCGTGAGCAGTTCTACACCGATAATCTCGGGCGCATTGTACGTTCAGATAATCTACTCGTGTCGCAGCAACCGCCCAAAGCCATGAGCACAACCACCTATCACTATGACGACCGCCATCGGCTGGCGCGTAAAACGGTCAATGGCGGCATGATGGCAATGCTTGTT
>NZ_PJDK01000097.1:0-16684 GCF_002837615.1 Klebsiella sp. X1-16S-Nf21 | reverse complement strand
TTACCGGCCTCCCGCTCCTGGAAGTAGATATCCGGATTTTGCGCGGTGCCGCGGATCACCGGATGATCCGGGTGCAGCGCCTGCCGACGAAAGCGCTCCAGCGCCGGCCGGTCCAGCAGCGTCGCCAGTTGCTCATACGCCAGCACCTCAATCTTCTGTATTTCGTGCGAGGTGCGAAAGCCGTCGAAGAAGTTGATAAACGGGATCCGCCCGGCGATCGCCGCCAGGTGCGCCACCGCCGACAGGTCCATCACCTGCTGAACGTTATTCTCCACCAGCATGGCGCAGCCGGTCTGGCGTACCGCCATCACGTCCTGATGGTCGCCAAAAATATTCAGCGAATTGGTCGCCAGCGCCCGCGCGCTGACGTGAAAAACACCCGGCAGCAGTTCACCGGCAATTTTGTACAAATTGGGGATCATCAGCAGCAGCCCCTGCGACGCGGTGTAGGTGGTGGTGAGCGCTCCCGCCTGCAGCGCGCCGTGCACCGCCCCGGCGGCACCGGCTTCGGATTGCATTTCCATCAGGCGCACCGGCTGGCCAAACAGATTCTTTTTCCCCTTAGCGGCCCATTCATCGACATTTTCCGCCATCGGCGTGGAGGGGGTGATGGGGTAGATGGCCGCCACGTCGGTAAAGGCGTAGGAGATCCAGGCCGCCGCCGTGTTGCCATCCATTGTTTTCATGTTTCCGGACATCGTTCAATCCTCAAAGGTGAGCGTTCTCTTTACCGCGGCAGCCCGCGGCAAACCCTGTCACCTCTCCAAGCACAGCCTGTGCCAGCTCGCGAATTGCCGCCTGTCACTCATCAATTCAACAGGTTAAGGGAAGAAATGCGCAGGCCCGTCCGGCGGGATTGCGGGGAATAAGACACTGTGCGCGACAAGCTGTTGAACAGGTGACAAAGCGCCGCGCCGGGCCCGTGGCGGGAAATTGTTCTGTTTCGCACATTTGGTAGCGTTATTGTGCCGTTTGCTCAGCCTCCCGGCGCGGCTGCTTTACAAAAAACCATTATTTATCAAATAACTGAGCAAAAATTCGCAGCTGGTACGTTCCCTGCACTTCTCTGCTGGCAAACACTCAACAACAGGAGAAGTCACCATGACCATGCGTCAATGCGCTATCTACGGTAAAGGCGGTATCGGTAAATCCACCACCACCCAGAATCTCGTCGCGGCCCTCGCCGAGATGGGTAAGAAAGTGATGATCGTCGGCTGCGATCCGAAAGCGGACTCCACCCGTCTGATCCTTCACGCTAAAGCCCAGAACACCATCATGGAGATGGCGGCGGAAGTGGGCTCGGTCGAGGATCTGGAGCTCGAAGACGTTCTGCAAATCGGCTATGGCGATGTCCGTTGCGCCGAATCCGGCGGCCCGGAGCCAGGCGTCGGCTGCGCCGGACGCGGGGTGATCACCGCCATCAACTTCCTCGAGGAAGAAGGCGCCTATGAAGAAGATTTGGATTTCGTCTTCTATGACGTCCTCGGCGACGTGGTCTGCGGCGGCTTCGCTATGCCGATCCGCGAAAACAAAGCCCAGGAGATCTACATCGTCTGCTCCGGCGAGATGATGGCGATGTATGCCGCCAACAATATCTCCAAGGGGATCGTGAAGTACGCCAAATCCGGCAAGGTGCGCCTCGGCGGCCTGATCTGTAACTCACGCAAAACCGACCGGGAAGACGAACTGATCATCGCCCTGGCGGAGAAGCTTGGCACGCAGATGATCCACTTCGTTCCCCGCGACAACATTGTGCAGCGCGCGGAGATCCGCCGGATGACGGTGATCGAGTACGACCCGACCTGTCAGCAGGCGAATGAATATCGTCAACTGGCGCAGAAGATCGTCAATAACACCAAAAAAGTGGTGCCGACGCCGTGCACCATGGACGAGCTGGAATCGCTGCTGATGGAGTTCGGCATCATGGAAGAAGAAGACACCAGCATCATTGGTAAAACCGCCGCTGAAGAAAACGCGGCCTGAGCACAGGATCCTCACCATGACTAACGCAACAGGCGAACGTAACCTTGCGCTCATCCAGGAAGTCCTGGAGGTGTTTCCCGAAACCGCGCGCAAAGAGCGCAGAAAGCACATGATGATCAGCGATCCGCAGATGGAGAGCGTCGGCAAGTGCATTATCTCGAACCGTAAATCGCAGCCCGGGGTGATGACCGTGCGTGGCTGCGCCTATGCGGGCTCGAAAGGGGTGGTGTTTGGGCCAATCAAAGACATGGCCCATATCTCGCACGGCCCCATCGGCTGCGGCCAGTACTCGCGCGCCGGACGGCGCAACTACTATACCGGCGTCAGCGGTGTCGACAGCTTCGGCACCCTGAACTTCACCTCTGATTTTCAGGAGCGCGATATTGTTTTCGGCGGCGATAAAAAGCTGACCAAACTGATCGAAGAGATGGAGCTGCTGTTCCCGCTGACCAAAGGGATCACCATCCAGTCGGAGTGCCCGGTGGGCCTGATCGGCGATGACATCAGCGCCGTGGCCAACGCCAGCAGCAAGGCGCTGGATAAACCGGTGATCCCGGTGCGCTGCGAAGGCTTTCGCGGCGTATCGCAATCGCTGGGCCACCATATCGCCAACGACGTGGTGCGCGACTGGGTGCTGAACAATCGCGAAGGGCAGCCGTTTGCCAGCACCCCGTATGATGTTGCCATCATTGGCGATTACAACATCGGTGGCGACGCCTGGGCCTCGCGCATTCTGCTGGAAGAGATGGGGCTGCGCGTAGTGGCGCAGTGGTCCGGCGACGGCACCCTGGTGGAGATGGAGAACACCCCATTCGTTAAGCTTAACCTCGTCCACTGCTACCGTTCGATGAACTATATCGCCCGCCATATGGAGGAGAAACATCAGATCCCGTGGATGGAATATAACTTCTTCGGCCCGACCAAAATCGCCGAATCGCTGCGCAAGATCGCCGATCAATTTGATGACACCATTCGCGCCAATGCGGAAGCGGTGATCGCCAAATATGAGGGGCAGATGGCGGCCATCATCGCCAAATATCGCCCGCGGCTGGAGGGGCGCAAAGTGCTGCTGTACATGGGGGGGCTACGGCCGCGCCACGTCATCGGCGCCTATGAGGATCTCGGGATGGAGATCATCGCCGCCGGCTACGAGTTTGCCCATAACGATGATTACGACCGCACCCTGCCGGACCTGAAAGAGGGCACCCTGCTGTTTGACGATGCCAGCAGCTATGAGCTGGAGGCCTTCGTCAAAGCGCTGAAACCTGACCTCATCGGCTCCGGGATCAAAGAGAAATATATCTTCCAGAAAATGGGGGTGCCGTTCCGCCAGATGCACTCCTGGGACTATTCCGGCCCCTATCACGGCTATGACGGCTTCGCCATCTTTGCCCGCGATATGGATATGACCCTGAACAATCCGGCGTGGAACGAACTGACTGCCCCGTGGCTGAAGTCTGCGTGATTGCCCCTTCACTGTCCCGTCAGTCCACCGATTTGTGGCGCGGGAGGAGAACACCATGAGCCAAACGATCGATAAAATTCACAGCTGTTATCCGCTGTTTGAACAGGATGAATACCAGACCCTGTTCCAGAATAAAAAGACCCTTGAAGAGGCGCACGACGCGCAGCGTGTGCAGGAGGTTTTTGCCTGGACCACCACCGCCGAGTATGAAGCGCTGAACTTCCAGCGCGAGGCGCTGACCGTCGACCCGGCCAAAGCCTGCCAGCCGCTCGGCGCCGTACTCTGCGCGCTGGGGTTCGCCGGCACCCTGCCCTACGTGCACGGCTCCCAGGGCTGCGTCGCCTATTTTCGCACCTACTTTAACCGCCATTTTAAAGAGCCTGTCGCCTGCGTCTCCGACTCCATGACCGAGGACGCGGCGGTGTTCGGCGGCAACAACAACATGAATCTGGGCCTGCAGAATGCCAGCGCGCTGTATAAACCCGAGATTATCGCCGTCTCCACCACCTGTATGGCCGAGGTGATCGGCGACGATCTGCAGGCGTTTATCGCCAACGCCAAAAAAGAGGGATTTGTTGACGACAGCATCGCCATTCCTTACGCCCATACCCCCAGCTTTATCGGCAGCCATGTCACCGGCTGGGACAATATGTTTGAAGGGTTCGCGAAGACCTTTACCGCTGACTACGCCGGGCTGCCGGGCAAACAGCAAAAGCTCAATCTGGTGACCGGATTTGAGACCTATCTCGGCAACTTCCGCGTGCTGAAGCGGATGATGGCGCAGATGGATGTCCCGTGCAGCCTGCTCTCCGACCCATCAGAGGTGCTCGACACCCCCGCCGACGGCCATTACCGGATGTACGCCGGCGGCACCAGCCAGCAGGAGATCAAAACCGCGCCGGACGCCATTGACACCCTGCTGCTGCAGCCGTGGCAGCTGGTGAAAAGCAAAAAGGTGGTTCAGGAGATGTGGAACCAGCCCGCCACCGAGGTGGCCGTTCCGCTGGGCCTGGCCGCCACCGACGCCCTGCTAATGACCGTCAGTCAGCTGACCGGCAAACCGATCGCCGACGCTCTGACTCTGGAGCGCGGCCGGCTGGTCGACATGATGCTGGATTCCCACACCTGGCTGCATGGCAAAAAATTCGGCCTCTACGGCGATCCGGATTTCGTGATGGGGCTGACGCGCTTCCTGCTGGAGCTGGGCTGCGAGCCGACGGTGATCCTCAGCCATAACGCCAATAAACGCTGGCAAAAAGCGATGAAGAAAATGCTTGATGCCTCGCCGTACGGTCAGGAAAGCGAAGTGTTCATCAACTGCGACCTGTGGCACTTCCGGTCGCTGATGTTCACCCGTCAGCCGGACTTTATGATCGGTAACTCCTACGGCAAGTTTATCCAGCGCGATACCCTGGCAAAGGGCAAAGCTTTCGAAGTGCCGCTGATCCGTCTGGGCTTTCCGCTGTTCGACCGCCATCATCTGCACCGCCAGACCACCTGGGGCTATGAAGGCGCAATGAACATCGTCACGACGCTGGTGAACGCCGTGCTGGAAAAACTGGACCACGACACCAGCCAGTTGGGCAAAACCGATTACAGCTTCGACCTCGTTCGTTAACCATCAGGCGCCCCGCCGCAGGCGGGGCCAGGAGGGAGTATGCCCATCGTGATTTTCCGTGAGCGCGGCGAGGCGCTGTATGCCTATATCGCCAAACAGGATCTGGAGGCCCGGGTGCTCCAGGTCGAACATGACGAGACGGACCGCTGGGGCGGCGCGATTGCCCTCGAAGGGGGACGTCGCTACTACGTCAATCCGCAGCCGGGGCGACCCGTCTTCCCGATAAGCCTGCGCGCCACTCGCAGCACGCTGCTATAAGGAGCTGGAAATGTCCGACAACGATACCCTTTTCTGGCGTCTGCTGGCGCTGTTCCAGACGCTGCCGGAGCTGCAGCCGGTGCAAGTCGTCGACTGGCTGGCGCAGGAGTGCGGCGAAACGTTGACCCCGGCACGGTTAACCACCCTGACGCAGCCTCAGCTGGCCGCCAGCTTTCCTTCGGCGACGGCGGTGATGTCCCCGGCCCGCTGGGCGCGGGTCATCGCCTGCCTGCAGGGGGTGCTGCCCGGCTATTTGCGCATCGCCCGCCCCCCTCAGCGAACGCCGCAGCTGCGGGTCGCTTTTTGCTCGCAGGATGGCCTGGCCATCAATGGTCATTTTGGCCAGAACCGGCTGTTTTTTATCTATGCCTTCGATGACCAGGGCGGCTGGCTGGCGGATCTGCGCCGCTATGCGTCTTCTTCTGCGGCGTCGGACGCCAGCGAGATGCGCGCCAGGCTGCTGGAGGATTGCCATCTGCTGTTTTGTCAGGAGATTGGCGGGCCTGCCGCCGCGAGGTTGATCCGCCATCAAATCCATCCGATGAAAGCGCCGCCGGGCACGACGATTCAGGCTCAGTGCGACGCGGTGAGCGCGATGCTGGCCGGTCGGCTGCCGCCGTGGCTGGCGAAGCGCCTCAACCGGGATAACCCTCTGGAGGAACGTGTTTTTTAATCGTTGCGTTTTGCTTGTTGCCCGCCGACCCCGCGGGCCTTTTTTTGCCCCCGCAGGGAACATTCTTTCAGCAAGGCAAGCGCCGCAGGACAGGGACAAAAGTAACAGCCGGGGGTTGGGCGCATCAGGAAAATTGGCGAGAACGCAGGCGCGCATCCAGGACTGGCCGCCAGGACGGCGGCCAGAGGGCGGTCGAGACAAGGATGTCGAGTCCGCCCGTTCCGCCAGATGAAGCCGGAGTGGAGCGGACCGCGCAGCGGCAATTTTCAGCGCCATGCTGGGGGTCATGGGGGGCGGGCGAAACGCCCCCCATGCCGTTCACCCGCAGAGGGCGCAATGAAATAGTGAGGAAGGTCGGTGAACGGAATATTCCACCTTATCGACCCTTCCCGTCATTCGCCAATATGCGGCAATACTGTCGCGGTAAATCCAGTTATCAGCGCGATAAATCATGCCTTCCCCCTGTTTGATTGTTGCCTTTGTCGCAAAACCCACAACCCTTTTCCCTTAAAAATCAACCTCCCTCTCCCTGGAGCGCGAATTGCATCACCTCTCCGGTCTCCCACCGTCAACGAGGTCACTATGAAGGGAAAGGAAATTCTGGCGCTGCTGGACGAACCCGCCTGCGAGCACAACCAGAAGCAAAAATCCGGCTGCAGCGCTCCTAAGCCCGGCGCAACCGCCGGCGGCTGCGCCTTCGACGGCGCGCAGATAACGCTCCTGCCCATCGCCGACGTCGCGCACCTGGTGCACGGCCCCATCGGCTGCGCGGGCAGCTCGTGGGATAACCGCGGCAGCGTCAGCGCCGGCCCGGCCCTCAACCGGCTCGGCTTTACCACCGATCTTAACGAACAGGATGTGATTATGGGCCGCGGCGAACGCCGCCTGTTCCACGCCGTCCGTCACATCGTCGACCGCTATCATCCGGCGGCGGTCTTTATCTACAACACCTGCGTACCGGCGATGGAGGGGGATGACCTGGAGGCCGTCTGCCAGGCCGCACAGACCGCCACCGGCGTCCCGGTCATCGCCATTGACGCCGCCGGTTTCTACGGCAGTAAAAATCTTGGCAACCGAATGGCGGGCGACGTGATGCTCAGGCAGGTGATTGGCCAGCGCGAACCGGCCCCGTGGCCAGACAACACACCCTTTGCCCCGGCCCAGCGCCACGATATCGGCCTGATTGGCGAATTCAATATCGCCGGCGAGTTCTGGCAGGTCCAGCCGCTGCTCGACGAGCTGGGGATCCGCGTCCTCGGCAGCCTCTCCGGCGACGGCCGCTTTGCCGAGATCCAGACCCTGCACCGGGCGCAGGCCAATATGCTGGTGTGCTCGCGTGCGCTGATCAACGTCGCCCGGGGGCTGGAGCTGCGCTACGGCACGCCGTGGTTTGAAGGCAGCTTCTACGGGATCCGCGCCACCTCCGACGCCTTGCGCCAGCTGGCGACGCTGCTGGGGGATGACGACCTGCGCCGCCGCACCGACGCGCTAATCGCCCGCGAAGAGCAGGCGGCGGAGCAGGCCCTGGCGCCTTGGCGCGAGCAGCTCCGCGGGCGCAAAGTGCTGCTCTATACCGGCGGCGTGAAATCCTGGTCGGTGGTCTCGGCCCTGCAGGATCTCGGCATGACCGTGGTGGCCACCGGCACGCGGAAATCCACGGAGGAGGACAAACAGCGGATCCGTGAGCTGATGGGCGACGAGGCGGTGATGCTTGAGGAGGGCAATGCCCGCACCCTGCTCGACGTGGTGTACCGCTATCAGGCCGACCTGATGATCGCCGGCGGACGCAATATGTACACCGCCTGGAAAGCCCGGCTGCCGTTTCTCGATATCAATCAGGAGCGCGAGCACGCCTACGCCGGCTATCAGGGCATCATCACCCTCGCCCGCCAGCTCTGTCTGACCCTCGCCAGCCCCGTCTGGCCGCAAACGCATACCCGCGCCCCGTGGCGCTAGGAGAACACCATGGCAGACATTATCCGCAGTGAAAAACCGCTGGCGGTGAGCCCGATTAAAACCGGGCAACCGCTCGGGGCGATCCTCGCCAGCCTCGGGCTGGCCCAGGCCATCCCGCTGGTCCACGGCGCCCAGGGCTGCAGCGCCTTCGCCAAAGTTTTCTTTATTCAGCATTTCCATGACCCGGTGCCGCTGCAGTCGACGGCTATGGATCCGACCGCCACGATCATGGGGGCCGACGGCAATATCTTCACCGCGCTCGACACCCTCTGCCAGCGCCACAGCCCGCAGGCCATCGTGCTGCTCAGCACCGGTCTGGCGGAAGCGCAGGGCAGCGATATCGCCCGGGTGGTGCGCCAGTTTCGTGAGGCGCATCCGCGCCATAACGGCGTGGCGATCCTCACCGTCAATACCCCGGATTTTTTTGGCTCGATGGAAAACGGCTACAGCGCGGTGATCGAGAGCGTGATCGAGCAGTGGGTCGCGCCGACGCCGCGTCCGGGGCAGCGGCCCCGGCGGGTCAACCTGCTGGTCAGCCACCTCTGTTCGCCAGGGGATATCGAATGGCTGGGCCGCTGCGTGGAGGCCTTTGGCCTGCAGCCGGTGATCCTGCCGGACCTCTCGCAGTCAATGGATGGCCACCTCGGTGAAGGGGATTTTACGCCCCTGACCCAGGGCGGCGCCTCGCTGCGCCAGATTGCCCAGATGGGCCAGAGTCTGGGCAGCTTCGCCATTGGCGTGTCGCTCCAGCGGGCGGCATCGCTCCTGACCCAACGCAGCCGCGGCGACGTGATCGCCCTGCCGCATCTGATGACCCTCGACCATTGCGATACCTTTATCCATCAGCTGGCGAAGATGTCCGGACGCCGCGTACCGGCCTGGATTGAGCGCCAGCGTGGCCAGCTGCAGGATGCGATGATCGACTGCCATATGTGGCTTCAGGGCCAGCGCATGGCGATGGCGGCGGAGGGCGACCTGCTGGCGGCGTGGTGTGATTTCGCCCGCAGCCAGGGGATGCAGCCCGGCCCGCTGGTCGCCCCCACCAGCCACCCCAGCCTGCGCCAGCTGCCGGTCGATCAGGTCGTGCCGGGGGATCTTGAGGATCTGCAGCAGCTGCTGAGCCACCACCCCGCCGATCTGCTGGTGGCTAACTCTCACGCCCGCGATCTGGCGGAGCAGTTTGCCCTGCCGCTGATCCGCGTCGGTTTTCCCCTCTTCGACCGGCTCGGTGAGTTTCGTCGCGTCCGCCAGGGGTACGCCGGTATGCGAGATACGCTGTTTGAGCTGGCCAATCTGCTGCGCGACCGCCATCACCACACCGCCCTCTACCACTCGCCGCTTCGCCAGGGCGCCGCTCCCCAGCCGGCTTCAGGAGACGCTTATGCCGCCCATTAACCGTCAGTTTGATATGGTCCACGCCGACGAGTGGTCGATGAAAGTCGCCTTCGCCAGCTCCGATTACCGCCACGTCGATCAGCATTTCGGCGCCACGCCGCGGCTGGTGGTCTACGGCGTCAAAGCCGACCGGGTCACCCTGCTGCGGGTGGTGGAGTTCCCGGTCGCCAGCGGTCACCAGACCGAGAAGATAGCCGAGCGCATCCATGCCCTTGAGGATTGCGTCACCCTGTTCTGCGTGGCGATTGGCGATGCGGTTTTTCGCCAGCTGCTGCAGGTGGGCGTCCGCGCCGAACGCGTCCCAGACCAGACCACCATCCTCGGCTTGCTGCAGGAGATCCAACTCTCCTGGTATGAAAAAGCGCAGCGCCGCAGCGCGCGGCAACGCGATCCGCAGCGCTTTAACCGCCTGCTGGAGGAGCCGGCGTGGCGGGAGGAGCCCGACCCGCTCCCCTGATCCTGTCGTTTATGTGACAAAGCCCACAAAACGCCACAACAGTGTCGGCCCTGTCGGGGGCGCTTAACCCGTCAGGTCATTAACAAATAAGGTTTTTATGCGTTGGTATCGCAATTGCTTGGGGGTCAGTACCACCGCCAGTCTGCGGTGTACCGCGCCCCGGCGTTTTCGTCATCATCCCTGGAGCTGACAGCATGTGGAACTACTCCGAGAAAGTGAAAGACCATTTTTTTCATCCCCGCAACGCGCGCGTGGTCGACAACGCCAACGCGGTGGGCGATGTGGGTTCATTAAGCTGCGGCGATGCGCTGCGCCTGATGCTGCGGGTTGATCCGCAGACCGAGATCATCGAGGAGGCGGGCTTCCAGACCTTCGGCTGCGGCAGCGCCATCGCCTCCTCTTCCGCGCTGACGGAGCTGATTATCGGCCACACCCTGACCGAAGCCGGGCAGATCACCAACCAGCAGATCGCCGACTACCTCGACGGTCTGCCGCCGGAAAAAATGCACTGCTCGGTGATGGGCCAGGAAGCGCTGCGTGCGGCCATCGCCCATTTTCGCGGCGAAAGCCTTGAGGAGGAGCATGAGGAGGGCAAGCTGATCTGTAAGTGCTTCGGCGTCGACGAAGGGCATATTCGCCGGGCCGTGGTGAACAACGGCCTGACCACCCTCGAAGAAGTGATCAACTACACCAAAGCCGGCGGCGGCTGCACCGCCTGCCATGAAAAAATTGAGCTGGCGCTGGCGGCGATCCTCGCCCAACAGCCGCCAGCCCCCCTGCCGGTGGAGACGGCCCACGATGCGCACTGGCAAAGCGTGGTCGATACCATCAACGAACTGCGCCCGCACATTCAGGCCGACGGCGGCGACATGACGTTGCTCAACGTCACCCCGCGTCAGGTGACCGTCAGCCTCTCCGGCAGCTGCAGCGGCTGCATGATGACCGACATGACCCTCGCCTGGCTGCAGCAAAAGCTGATGGAGCGTACCGGAACTTACATGGACGTGGTGGCGGCCCCGGCCGCGGTTAACTAACCCAAGGGGGATACGATGAAACCTGTTTATCTCGATAACAACGCCACCACCCGTCTCGACCCGATGGTTCTCGACGCGATGATGCCCTTTTTAACCGACTTTTACGGCAACCCTTCGTCGATACACGATTTTGGTCTGCCGGCGCAGGCGGCCCTTGAACGGGCGCACCAGCAGGTGGCCGCCCTGCTCGGGGCCGACTACCCCAGCGAGATCATCTTTACCTCCTGCGCCACCGAGGCCACCACCACCGCTATCGCCTCGGCGGTGGCCCTGATGCCGGAGCGGCGCGAAATCATCACCAGCGCGGTCGAACATCCCGCCACCCTGGCGGTGTGCGAACAGCTGGAGCGCCAGGGATACCTGATCCACCGTATCGCCGTGGATCAGCAGGGCGCCCTGGATATGGCGCAATTTCGGGCGGCGCTTAGCCCGCGCGTGGCGCTGGTCAGCATCATGTGGGCCAATAACGAAACCGGCGTCATGTTCCCGGTGCCCGAACTGGCGGAGCTGGCTCATGAGCAGGGCGCGCTGTTTCACTGCGACGCGGTGCAGGTGGTGGGCAAAATCCCGATGGCGCTCAGCCAGACGCGGATCGATATGCTCTCCTGCTCGGCGCATAAATTCCACGGTCCCAAAGGGGTGGGCTGCCTCTGGCTGCGGCGGGGAACGCGTTTTCGCCCGCTACTGCGCGGCGGCCACCAGGCGCATGGCCGGCGGGCCGGTACGGAAAATATCAGCGGCATTGTCGGAATGGGCGCCGCCAGCGAGCTGGCGCAGGTTCATCTGCCGGGCATGGCGCAGATTAGCCAACTGCGCGATCGTCTTGAACAACATCTCCAGGCCACTATCCCGGCGGTGACGGTGATGGGCGGCAGCCAGCCGCGGGTGCCCGGCACTCTCAATCTGGCCTTCGAGTGTATCGAGGGCGAGGCAATCCTGCTGCTGATGAATCAGGCCGGGATCGCCGCCTCCAGCGGCAGCGCCTGCACCTCCGGCTCGCTGGAGCCGTCGCACGTCATGCGGGCAATGAATATCCCCTACACTGCGGCCCACGGCACCATCCGCTTCTCCCTCTCACGCTATACCCGGGAAAAAGAGATCGACTACGTCATCGCCACCCTGCCGTCGGTTATCGACCGGCTGCGCGCCCTGTCGCCCTACTGGCGACAGGGTCAGCCGCACCTGCAGGATGGCGCCTTCACACCGGTCTACGGCTAAGGCGGGGAGACAATGATGGGACGCGTACTGATTAACGACACTACCCTGCGCGATGGTGAACAGAGTCCCGGCGTGGCCTTTCAGGCCAGCGAAAAGATCGCCATCGCCGAGGCGCTGTACGCGGCGGGGGTCGAGGCCATGGAGGTCGGCACCCCGGCGATGGGCGAGGAGGAGTGCGCCCGCATCCGGCAGGTGCGCCGTCAGCTCCCGGGCGCCACGCTGATGACCTGGTGCCGGATGCAGGCGGGAGAAATTCGCCAGAGCGCCGACCTGGGCATGGACTGGGTGGATATCTCCATCCCCGCCTCCGACAAGCTGCGGCAGTACAAACTGCGCGAAGGCTTACCGCTGCTGCTGGAGCGGCTGGCGGCCCTGATCCACCTCGCCCACACCCTTGGCCTGAAGGTCTGCATTGGCTGTGAGGACGCCTCGCGAGCCAGCGACGCGACGCTGCAGGACATTGCCCGCCTGGCCCGGGAGGCGGGAGCCACCCGTCTGCGCTATGCCGATACCGTCGGTATCCTCGACCCGTTCACTACCGCGGCGCAGATCGCCGCCCTGCGCCGCGTCTGGCCCGGCGAACTCGAGATGCACGCCCATAACGATCTGGGCCTGGCTACCGCCAACACCCTGGCGGCGGTGCGCGCCGGGGCCACCAGCGTGAACACCACCGTGCTGGGCCTGGGCGAACGCGCGGGCAACGCGGCGCTGGAGACCGTGGCGCTCGGACTGGAGCGCTGCCTGGAGGTCAAGACCGGCGTGCGTTTCACCGCCCTGCCGGCGCTGTGCGAACAGGTGGCCCTCGCCACCCGCCGCCCGGTGGACCCCCAGCAGCCGCTGGTGGGCGAGCTGGTCTTTACCCACGAATCCGGCGTACATGTTGCGGCGCTGCTGCGCGACAGCGAGAGCTATCAGGCGATCGACCCCGCCCTGCTGGGCCGCGGCTATCGGCTGGTGCTGGGCAAACACTCCGGTCGCCAGGCGGTTAACGGCGTCTTCGATCGGATGGGTTATCACCTGACATCAGCGCAAATTGACCAGCTGCTGCCAGCGCTCCGTCGCTTTGCCGAAAACGGCAAACGCAGCCCGCGGGATGATGAGCTGGCGGCAATCTACCACGCGCTCTGCAGCGCCGAAACGCTGCAGGCCAGGGGGTGAGTATGGAGTGGTTTTATCAGATCCCCGGCGTGGGCGACCTGTGCTCCGCCGATGCGTTCTTTCAGTTTTTCGCCGTTCCCTACCAGCCCGAGCGCCTGGCGTACTGCAGCCTGCCGGTGCTGGCCACCTTTCACCGCAAGCTGAAGGCGGAAGTGCCTCTGCTCAACCAGCTGGAGGATAACCCGCGCGCGCACTGGCTGCTGGCGCGCCGACTGCTGGCGGAGAGTTATCAGCAACAGTTCGAGGAGAACACGCCATGAGACCCCGATTTACCTTTAGCGAAGCGGTCCGCGTCGTGCGCGCCATCCGTAACGATGGCACCTATGCGGGCCTGCCGTCCGGCGCCCTGCTGGTGCGCCGGGGCAGCATCGGCTATGTCCGCGACTGGGGAGTATTCTTGCAGGACCAGATCATCTACCAGATCCACTTCCCGGACTGCGACCGGGTGGTCGGCTGTCGCGAACAGGAGCTGATTGCCGGCGATCGGCCCTGGCTGGCCGGCAATCTGCAGTATGGCGATAGCGTAATCTGTCAGACGGCGCTGGCGATGCAGGGCGAGATGGTGGTCAGCGTCGGTCAGTTGGGGCGCATCGAAGCCACCGGCCGGGGCGAGCATGGCGACGGCTATATCGTCGACTTCGGCGGCCGCTGGTTCCAGGTCCCGGTAAGCGCGCTGGCGCTGGCAGAGGAGGAAGAATAATGGAGCCATGGCAACGATTTGGCCGGCAGCGGCTGGCGCAGAGCCGCTGGAACTGCGAGCCGGCGGCCATCGACGCGGTCGACCGGCAGGCCTTCGAGGCGGCCTGGCAGCGCCAGGCCCAGATGGAGCAGCTCATTGTCGCCCAGATTGCGCCGGAGGCGATCCCCGCCGCGCTGCTGGAGGGCCTCGCCACTTCGCTGGGCGCCTGGCTGGATGAGGGAGGATTTACGCCAGCGGAGCGGGCGGCGATCGTCCTGCACCACGCCCGGCTGGAAACCGCCTTCGCCGGGATTGCCAGCCAGGCGCCGCGGCCGGATCCCGCCACGGTGCAGGCCTGGTATCTGCGGCATCAGGCGCAGTTTATGCGCCCGGAACAGCGTCTGACCCGCCATCTGCTGCTCACCGTCGATGGCGACGACCAGGCGGTTTACTCGCGCATACGGGAGCTTCATGGGCAAATCGAAGCCTCTCGCGAGGCGTTTGCGCCGCTGGCCCAGCGACACTCCCACTGCCCGAGCGCGCTGGACGGCGGACTGCTGGGGTGGATCGGCCGGGGGCTGCTCTATCCGCAGCTGGAGGAGGCGCTGTTTGCGCTGGCGGAAAATGCGCTGAGCGCGCCGGTGGCCAGTGAGCTCGGCTGGCATCTGATCTGGTGTGAGGCCATTCGCCCTGCCGCGCCGATGACGCCTGAGCAGGCGCAGGAAAGCGCCCGCGATTACCTCAGTCAACAGAGCCAGCGCCGCCACCAGCGCCAGTGGCTGGCCGAGATGCTAGCGCGCCAGCCGGGGCTGTGCGGGTAGCCGACAGGCTACCCGCCATCGCCTACAGCAGATGCGGTTTAATCTCCTCAAGCCAGGTCGCCAGCCGCGCGTCGGTCTCGTCGAACTGGTTATCCTGATCCAGCACCAGTCCGACAAAGCGATCCCCCTCCAGCGCCGATGAGGCGCTGAACTCATACCCCTCGTTCGGCCAGCTGCCGATCATCGTCGCCCCGCGGGCACGCAGGGCGTCGTACAGCGGCCGCAGCCCGCTGGCGAAGTTATCCGGATAGCCACGCTGATCGCCGAGGCCAAACAGCGCCACCGTTTTCCCCTGCAGGCTAACGTCGCCGAGGTTGCGGATAAACTCGGCCCACGACTCGCTCTCGCCCCCGGCCTCGAGGCCCGGCAGCTGGCCGTCGCCCAGCGTCGGCGTCCCCAACAGCAGGGCCGGGTAGGCCAGCAGGTCCGCCAGCGTGGCGCGGTTAATATTGACCGGGGCGGCGGCGGCCTCCCCCAGCTGCTTGTGGATCATTTTCGCGATCTTGCGGGTTTTACCGGTATCGGTACCAAAGAAAATGCCAATGTTCGCCATAGTACGCTCCTGTCGGAATGGTGTTGAAAAAAGGAATGACGACAGAGGTATTGCGAAGGCTATGCCAGGTTGCCCTGCACCGTAACGGCCCATCCCTGCCCCATCAGGATCGCTTCGCCTCACGATGCCGCGCGCCAAAGGCGCACCCGGCGGGGCGAAAGGTAAAAATCCGTGAATTTTCCCCCTGTCGGATCAATGTTTCGCGTGGTCGTTCCGATAAGGGCGCACACTTTGCATGGTTATCCAGGTTCGGCTTACCCCGCCGCGTTTCGCGCACGGTGTCGGACAATTTGTCATAACTGCGACACAGGAGTTTGCGATGACCCTGAATATGATGCTCGATAACGCCGCACCGGAGGCCATCGCCGGCGCGCTGACTCAACAACATCCGGGGCTGTTTTTTACCATGGTGGAACAGGCCTCGGTGGCCATATCCCTCACCGATGCCAGCGCCAGGATCATTTACGCCAACCCGGCGTTTTGCCGCCAGACCGGCTATTCGCTGGCGCAATTGTTAAACCAGAACCCGCGCCTGCTGGCCAGCAGCCAGACGCCGCGCGCGATCTATCAGGAGATGTGGCATACCCTGCTCCAGCGTCAGCCCTGGCGCGGTCAGCTGATTAATCAGCGTCGGGACGGCGGCCTGTACCTGGTGGAGATTGACATCACCCCGGTGCTCAGCCCGCAGGGGGAACTGGAGCATTATCTGGCGATGCAGCGGGATATCAGCGTCAGCTACACCCTCGAACAGCGGCTGCGCAACCATATGACCCTGATGGAGGCGGTGCTGAATAATATCCCCGCCGCCGTGGTAGTGGTGGACGAGCAGGATCGGGTGGTGATGGACAACCTCGCCTACAAAACCTTCTGCGCTGACTGCGGCGGCCGGGAGCTGCTCACCGAGCTGCAGGTCTCCCCTGGCCGGATGACGCCCGGCGTGGAGGCGATCCTGCCGGTAGCGCTGCGCGGGGCCGCGCGCTGGCTGTCGGTAACCTGCTGGCCGTTACCCGGCGTTAGTGAAGAGGCCAGCCGCTACTTTATCGACAGCGCGCTGGCGCGGACCCTGGTGGTGATCGCCGACTGTACCCAGCAACGTCAGCAGCAGGAGCAAGGACGCCTTGACCGGCTGAAGCAGCAAATGACCGCCGGCAAGCTGCTGGCGGCGATCCGCGAGTCGCTGGACGCCGCGCTGATCCAGCTGAACTGCCCGATTAATATGCTGGCGGCAGCCCGTCGGCTGAACGGCGAGGGAAGCGGGAATG
The DNA here is from genome assembly GCF_002837615.1 of Klebsiella sp. X1-16S-Nf21. Classification (NCBI taxonomy): domain Bacteria; kingdom Pseudomonadati; phylum Pseudomonadota; class Gammaproteobacteria; order Enterobacterales; family Enterobacteriaceae; genus Klebsiella; species Klebsiella sp. X1-16S-Nf21. The sequence goes on along the minus strand of NZ_PJDK01000097.1, from coordinate 154 downwards.
TGGCGCTGGAGGCCGCCTGGCGTGAAGGGGAAGAGGCGATGGCGCGGCTCCAGCGCTGTCGCCCATCGCTGGAACTCGAAAACCCCGCCGTCTGGCCGCTGCAGCCCTTTTTCGACGATCTGTGCGCCCTCTACCGTACCCGCTTCGATCCCGA